>CAMWKY010000123.1 GCA_947174965.1 uncultured Ruminococcus sp.
TATATAATTATAACTGTAAATTTTTTTGAAAAGAGGTTTTTTTAATGGATATTAAAGCAAAAATTGATGAGATTGTCTCAAAGGTAAAGAATGACAAGGACTTCAGCAGGAATTTCAAGGAGAATCCTACAAAGGCTATTGAGAGTATTATTGGTGTGGATTTGCCTGATGAGGAAATCAACAAGATTGTCAGCGGAATAAAAGCAAAGCTTACTCTTGATGATATAGGCGGTCTTATTGGAAAGTTCAAGAAGTAATGATGCAGAAATTCCTACAGGCTTTCAGGTCAATAAAATTAATCAACTTTCTTATGCTCACCGTTGCAGGAGTTATAAATGCTTTTGGTGTTACACTTTTTCTCACTCCAGTAGAACTGTACGACAGCGGAATATCAGGTACAGCAATGTTGCTTTCGCAGATTACACCGCCTGAACTTTCATTGTCGGTATTTCTTATGCTTCTGAATGTACCGCTGTTTCTGTATGGACTGAAAAAGCAGGGCGGAGCATTTACAATATGTGCGATTTATACGGTTATAGTCTATTCTGTCATGGCATGGCTGATAACTGATATTCTGCCCATAGATGTAAGCATTGCATCACCTCTTGCTGGTACGGATTTATTGCTGTGCGCATTGTTCGGCGGTATCATATCGGGAACGGGAAGCGGACTTGCGATACGATATGGCGGTGCTATGGACGGCATAGAAGTTATGGCTGTTATATTTGCAAAGAAAATGGGTCTTTCCGTCGGTTCTTTTGTCATGGTTTACAACGTGGTACTCTATGTTATATGCGGTTTTGTGATTCAAAGCTGGATTCTGCCGTTGTATTCGATAGTAACGTACTATGCGGCACTTAAAACAGTAGACTTTATTGTTGACGGTCTTGAACGCTCAAAAGCAGCTTTTATTGTTACGTCACATTCGGACGAAATATGCAATGCTTTGCAGAATGAGTTTTCATGCGGTATGACTATAATCGACGCAAAAGGCGGTTATTCAGGTATGGACAGAAAGATGATTTATTTTGTCGTAAACCGTTTCCAGATTATGAAAATGAAAGAAATCGTGCAGAAGATTGACCCACTTGCATATATAACATTAAATGAAGTCGCTGATATTTTTTCCGTAAATCAGGACAAGAACTGAAAAGGACGAAAAACTGATGTTTATTGAAAATCTGCAATTCAGTCTTAATGCAACTGTACCCGTATTTCTGATGATGATTTTCGGGTGGTTTTGTCAGAAAGTAGGACTGCTTGACGAACATACAACAGCAAAACTCAATAAATTCACGTTCAAGACAACTCTCCCTGCACTTCTGTTCATTGACTTGTCGCAGGCTGATTTCCGTGCAGTGTGGGACACTAAATTTGTACTGTTCTGTATCGGGGCAACGTCTGTAAGCGTGCTGATTGCATTTCTATATTCGCTTATGCACAAGGACAAGGCGGAGCGTGGCGAGATAATACAGGCATCTTACAGAAGCAGTGCGGCTGTTCTTGGAATTGCATTTGTAAAGAATATTTACGGTGAAGCCACAATGGCAGCACTTATGATTGCTGGTACAGTTCCGCTGTATAATATTATTGCAGTTATATCGCTGTCGCTTACGTCACCCGAAAAAAAAGGCAGTGGCAGAAAATTATTTCTTGATACGCTCAAAGGCATTGTAACAAATCCGATAATTATAGGAATTTTTGTAGGTATGGCATGGTCGTTGCTGAAAATCCCTCAACCTGTTATACTTGAAAAATCAGTTACATATCTTGCAAATATGGCAACTCCGCTTTCACTTATCGCACTCGGCGCATCATTCAGGACAAGTGATGCAAAAGGCAAACTCCGTGTAACTCTTGGTATATCATTACTGAAACTGATTATCTTCTGCGGAATGTTCCTGCCTGTTGCCGTGTGGCTGGGATTCAGGGACGAAAAACTTATTGCTATACTTGTAATGCTTGGAAGTGCAACAACGGGAAGCTGTTTCGTCATGGCGAAAAACTTCGGTCACAAGGGTACTATAACAGCATTTTCAGTAATGCTTACAACTCTCGGAAGTGCCTTTACTCTCACTGCGTGGCTGTTTATTCTTAAAACTCTTGACTATATTTAGCCTTTTGCTTATGCTTAAGGCATTTTTTTTACTTTTTTTACATTATACCCTATAGACAAAATCAACAAAATATGTTATAATAATTGTGAATTTAGTAAACAATAAAAAGTCTTACGGCAGAAAGGAGTAAAAAAATATGCTTCACGAAAAATCATGCGGTGCTATAGTTTACCGAAAGTATCACGGAAACACGGAAATATTGCTGATAAAGCATATAAACAGCGGACATTGGTCTTTTCCGAAAGGTCATGTTGAAGCAGGTGAAACAGAGTTTGAGACGGCAAAGCGTGAAATAAAAGAGGAAACTGATATTGATGTTATTATCGACCCGACTTTCAGGGAAACTGTTACTTATTCTCCGAAAAAAGATACTATGAAAGTTGTTGTCTATTTTATTGCAAAAGCAAAAAATGTATTCTTTCACCCGCAGGAGAATGAGATTGCCGAAATACGATGGGTTGATATATCTTATGCTTCAAGAATTCTTTCCTATGAAAATGACAAAACAATAGTTACAAAGGCAAAATCTGCTATAAAAGAGTCAATATAGGGCAAAAAAGAATGAGGAACAGTTGAAAGTTCCTCATTTTTATGTTTCGTTGAATCTTTTTTTATAGTTAAGGTGCATTTCATGGGTGTAATCGATAATAAAATCGGTACATGACTTTACAATCCTGTTGTTTTCCTTGCTTTTTTTGCAGATTATTATGTCACATACTTCTATATCTGCATACGAACACTTCTTTACAATAAGATGGTCGGGAGCAATAATATTTCCTAATGTTGACGGAGAAACCCACATATATGTATTTTTTATGAAGTCAATCATTGTTATCTTGTTTCCGCTGTCGTGGACGCATATTTTGTTTCTGTTGTCATCATTTATATAATCCTTGTTTATGAAAGTTCTGCCGAAAAGATTCATTTCGTCGTCGCCGTGTACTATTTCAATATAGTTTTTCAGTTCCTCAAACGGTATATCATCGTATTTTGCAAGCGGATTGTCTGAACGTATCAGAATTTTCATATAGAAGCTCATGAGATTTCTGTAAGAAATTTTCCTGTTTGAAAGCTGTTCGGAATATATATCAAGCTGATTTTTTGGTATGCGGATAATTCCTATATCAGCTTTACCACTGTTTATGCAGTCGATTACGTTGTTTGTCATAACTTCGATAATGCTTATATTAATCCTGTTTTCAGGTCTGATTTTTTCAACCCACGCACCAACAGCAGACGCAATATATGACGAACGTGCAGAGGCTAATTTAAGCGGAATATTGTTGCTTATCCTGTTTGTGTAGTCGGATTCAAGAGTGTGCATACTTTCGACAATATCTTTAGCTCTTATAAGAAAACTCTCACCTTCAGGAGTAAGCACCATTCCGTTAGGTGTACGCCAGAAAATCTGCATACCTATTTCCGATTCAAGTTCTTTCAGTGCAATGCTTATATTCGGTTGAGCCTGATACAGATTTTTAGCTGCTGATGTAATGCTTCCTGCCTGCGCAATTGCAATGACGTATTCAAGCTGTTGTATTTTCATAAGTGCCACCCCTCCGCTTTGTAAATATGATAATCATATTATACCATATAATTTTACAATGTGCAAGGGATTTTTTTGTTTTTTTCATATCTTATGTATGTTTTTCCTGTTTTTCCATGTTTTTCGGGTAACACAAAATCAAAAACAGAACTTGACTTTCAGCATGGATTTATGATATAATTGATAAAAAGGAGATTTGCAGGAGCAATGAAGATAAGATATAGTAAAAAATCACTTAAATTCCTTGCAAAGCAGGAAAAAGCAACCATCATCAGAATAAGAACCGCTATTCAAAAGTTGTCCGTTGCACCGTTTGAATGTGATATAAAGGAAATGCAGGGTGTTGACAAAGGCAAAATGCGAATGAGAGTAGGGTCGTTTCGTGTGATATATTCCTATAAAGACGAAACGGAGCAGGAAACTATTATAGAGGACGGACAGAAAATTATCAGAGAAGTTGAAATTGAAATACTGTTTATTGATGAAATAGGTAATCGTGGAGATATTTATAAGTAGGGGGGTTATTATGAACGTACAGGTACAGGAAATTGTGGCAATGCTTGATATGTTGCCCGAACAGGAACAGAACTTAGCTGTAGAACTCTTAAAGCGCATTGTTCTTGCGTGGGACAGCGACTACACCAGATTGACACCAAAAGAAGCAAAAGAACTCATAGAGGCTGAAAACAGCGGTTATATTGATGAAGAAGATATTGACTGGGATAATCTTCAAAATTATATCTGATTATTCACAAAAAGGAGCAGGAATTAAACCTGCTCTTTTTTCACTGGTAAAATAGCTGAAATACATTGACAATATATCAGTAATGTGATATTATTATAGAGTAAAGATTTTTAATGCTTAGGAATGATAAAAATGATTTCTGTTATTCAGTCAACCGCTGTTATTGCAGTTATTCTGCTTGTTTTTTCAGTTGCTTCTGCGAAAAAAACTGAAAAACGAATAAAAAAAGGCAGTGAATACGAATTTAAGCGGACTATGTACTATTTTCTTGACATACCATATACAGTATTCATAACGCTTATATCAATATTTCCGCTTCTTGGTATGCTTGGAACTGTTCTTGCACTTCTCAATCTTGATTTATCGGGTGAAACGTCTGCACTGAAAAACAACTTCTTTCAGGCTCTTGATACGACAGAGTGGGGGATTATCTTTGCTGTTGTTTTCAAGGTGCTGAACGCTTTTTTCCAGCCATACATAGAAGCGCAGATTGAAAAATTAAAGAAACTTCTGGAGAAATCGTATGAATAAAAGGGAAATTATACTTGATTTCACGTCCCTGCTTGATGTTATTATGATAATTCTTTTCTTTTTCATACTGTTCTCACACTACGAAACAATTCAGGCTATTGAGGAAAAAGAAAAAATGCAGACTGAATATAATCAGCTTATGGAAGATGCAGAGGATTTACTTACAAGTGCTGAAATGAAAAATATTCAGGCAGATGAACTTCTTTCGGAGGCTCAACAGGCTGGAAAAAGAAATGCCTACAATATCAAGAGTATTATTGAGTTCAGCAAGGGGACTAATTTACGGCTTAATCTCAATATGAACAGCATGAGTACTGACGTTTTCTGCGGTGATGATTTTATAGGGAGTATTTCCGGTGACACTCCTGAATCAATGAGCAGAAAATTTGCTGATATTATTGAGCAGAAAGGCTATACAAAAGATGATACGATACTATGTGTTTTCGTGTATGATGCTTCGGAAAATGGTACAAACTCCGCATATAAATCAGTAAAAGAGATGTTTGAGATTCTGAAAAAGGACTATCAGCACTTTTTCTGTTCAGACGTTGATATTTCCATAGAAAGAGAGTGAAAATATGTCAAAAGAAAAAAAATCCAGAAAAAAGTCATCTGTTTTGCCGTTTATTCTGATTTTACTGTTTCTGCTTATTGTTGCATTGTTATTCTGTATGTCGGGTTTTTTCGGATTCGGCGGTGGAAACGGTATCGGCTTCGGTGAAAGTTCAGTACCAGTCATGGCGGAAATTCCCGTCAATGAATCATCTGAAATTGTTGCTGACGAAATACAGTATGTGGATATTCTTGTATCGGGAAGCGACTATATTTTTAACGGAAAACAAATGACTGCCAACGAGATAACGGCAGAGATTAACTCCTCCGAAGATGATTTTATGGTGCGGATAGTTGATGATAACGCATCAAAAAAAGCTTATGATGTACTCATAAATGCACTGAAAAACAGTGACATAAAATACATAGAACAGGAACAGACAGACTGATTATATTATGGAAGCATCAATGCGTTCGGAAATTGCCTGAATCAATGGCATAAATTCATAGCCTTTCAGATGTGACAAAGCAAACTGATATGCCGTATCAGTTTCAGAAAGTTTCAATTGCTGTTGAATTGTATTCACGTCAAAAATAAGGCATTTAAGCTCATTACATGGGTTATTCTGACACAAAGAACAGCGGACATTTGATGTGCAATTATGTAATTTAATATTATTAATATTGCCGTATGCTGATTTATCTACAACTACAATATAAGCCTCAACATTTGGGTTTGATACCCATCTTTGAAGTCGCTGGAGAACATTTTTATTGATTCCCCACCAACCTTGATTACCTGCTGAAATAGTATAAAAATATACCTTATTTACAGCACCTATGGAATTATTTCTATGTGCTTCTGTTATGTGTGCAGTTGTTTTTTGGTTAAGATTGTCAACAGTGAAACTTATATTAATGCCAGTCTCCCTTTTTAATATGCTGATTTGTCTGCTTATATTTTGCATGACCTCATTTGGTAATTTCATAAGAAAAAATCTCCTTTCGTTTTGTAAGATAT
>CAMWKY010000124.1 GCA_947174965.1 uncultured Ruminococcus sp.
TAATCTCTACAGCTGTTATCGCTTGAATGACAATATCAGCCTTTTCTTTCTAAAATATGGGAATATGCGGTGTCGTACTTTCCTTTCTGACTATTGATTCATGATTTATCAATAAAGATTTTTTGGCTTCTGCATTTCAAACTGCAATGCAGAAAGCAAAAAAAGTCTTCATAAAAAATAGAGGATAAAGAGAACGAGTTTATAGAAGAAAACAAAATGATTCCTGAATTATATATTGGAGATTTTACAAGATATTTTGAGGAGGTACTATTATGCAGAAAAGCTATGCTCATCATAAATCAACACGATATAAGAATGAAGATAAAAGCAATAATGAGAAATCACTTCCTGAGCTTTATGAGAATAGGGAAAACTGCTGTGGCTGTTCTGATTGCTGTGCGATATGTCCTGCGAATGCAATAGCTATAGAGCCAGATGAAGAAGGCTTTTTGTATCCAACTGTGGATGCAGAGAAATGCATAAGGTGCTATCGGTGTGTCTCTATTTGTATATTTAAAGCAGACCAGCGGCAAAAGGGATTTTTGTCTGACGGTGGCAGTGTTTCTGAGCGTATGCCGATTTCGGAACCTGCTGTGTTTGCAGTTAAGCATAAAGATGAGGGAATCAGAGCTGCATCTCGCTCTGGGGGAATATTCACTGCACTTTCCGATGCAGTTCTTTCCGAGCAGGGCATCATATACGGTTGTGTGATGACGGATGATTTCCGTGCAGTGCATATTCGGGCAGATGATGCAGAGACGCGCAATCGGATGCGCGGTTCAAAATATATTCAAAGCGAATTGGGCGACATATTTTATAAGGTGAAAACAGATTTGCAGCATGAACGCAAAGTGCTGTTTTCCGGTACGTCCTGTCAGATCTCTGGATTAAAAAGCTATTTGACAAAACCATATGAAAATTTGCTCTGTGTGGACATCATATGTCACGGTGTGCCGAGTCCGTTGGTCTGGCAGCATTATTTAGATTGGCAGGCAGAGCAGGCACAGTCGCCAGTGAAATCTGTTGACTTTCGCAACAAAAAAGATTATGGGTGGAAGGCACATATTGAGACGCTCACCTTTGAAAACGAAAAGAGAATTGACAGTGAAGTGTTTAGAAAACTGTTTTATTCCCATCGTATTCTTAGACCGAGTTGTCATCAATGTCCGTATAAATCCGTGCATCACCTCGCTGATATCACGATTGCAGATTACTGGGGAATAGATAGGGCTGCACCGGATATGAACGACAATAAAGGTATCTCACTGGTTCTGGTCAATTCGCAGTTGGGTCGTGAATATTTTGATCGTGTCAGATCAGAATTGGAATACCGTGAGACAGCTTTGGAGGATAGCTTGCAGCCACCGCTGAAAGCACCGTTCCCTCCGGCAGCAGACCGTGAGCAGTTTTGGGACGATTTTAGGAACCGACCTTTTCGATATATCGTGAAAAAATATGGTACGGTTTCTTTTATGAGCAAGCTGAAAAAGAAAATCAGAAGGATTTTGAAATAAAAAATTGTATATCGTCGCAGTAATCACATCTGAACTCAATCTCTGCAAGAGAGAATTGTATGATAGACTTGAACGGTACATGGATTTTCGTGTACCGTTCATTCTGCATATATAAGAATATATGGAATTGGAGGAAAAGTTTGAAAAATAAAACTGCCCCTTGAAAATGTAAACAGGGCGCACGAAGCTAAGCCGCAAAAAAGTGGCTGAAAATAGATAAGGAGTAGGGTTATCAGCTGAAATCAGCTACTTCATCTTTGAAGATATAACCACGTTGACGAAGGAGAGCAAGACCTTCAGATTTTGATATAACAACAGAGTGTTCAGTAGTTTTGTCAGCCAGATAACCTTTAGCAGAGTAGGGCTCACATTTTGAAAGTACGTTCCAGATAGCGGTCAGGAGCATACGGCATAATGCAATAATTGCTTTTTTATGTCCACGGCGATCCTTTATTCTGCGGTAGCGTTCTTTGAATTCAGGATGCTCTTTTGATTTGAGCAGTGCGTTTGCAATCTGAACCAGTAACGGTTTCAGATAAGAACCTGCACGGGAAATGTGGGTATATTTAACTTTCTGTACACTGCTGTCATTACGTGGACAACATCCTGCCCATGAAACAAGATTTTTAGAGGTTGGAAAAACAGACATATCCACACCAATTTCTGAAAGAAGACGAATTGATATCAGGGGTTCTTTTGAGAATCCCGGAACTGTACGCATAAACTCCAAAACAGAGGTGTACGGTTCAGCAAGACGAAAAATTTCAGTATCAAGTTCAGATATACGTTTTTCCTGTTCATTAATAAAATCAAGACAGATTTTCAGCTTGGTTGTCTGTTCAGGACATATTGCTCCGTCAATTGCTGCCCGGATTTCTTCAACAGAATGCTTACAGCGTTTATGAACGTATGGTGTTACATCAAATTGCACACCGTGATTTTCAAGAATCTGCTGAATGATGGAACGTGAGGATTTACCAAACACGTCTATAAACACATCATCCAGTTTCAGATTTGATACAGTAAGACAATTAAGTGTACGATTTTTCATCCCTGTAATCTGATATGTCAATTTCATACGAAAACGTAGAAGGTCACGAAGATGACGAATATCAGGCGGAGGAATAAAACTGGGTTTAATCATATCACACATAAACAAGTCACAAATCCATTTTGCATCCTTGTGGTCAGTTTTATTTCCCTTCTGAGGTTTTGTATATTTTGGATGAGCAAGAGTAACCCAACAGGTTTTCTCAAGGATATTAAAGACAGGAATCCAGTATTTACCTGATGATTCCATACAAACTTCGGAACATGAATATTTAGCAAGCCAATCTGACATTTCCTGTAATCCTTTGGAAAAAGAATAGAAACGAGCTTGTTTGTATTCTGTACGATTGTTGATGTCGGTAATTCCGATACAGGCATAAATCCATGTTTTATGCACGTCAAGACCACAACATTTTTTATGGAGATTTTGAATTCCATAGACATACCTCCACAAATAGATTGAGTGAAACGGCATTGACTGAATCTCCGGCAAAATCGAGTCGATTTGAAAGAGATAAGTTTGTGGGCTACTTGTTTGCACCACTAATTGATGCCTTAACGGAGAAACGAACCATATACTCATGCGAGGTCGCCGCTATACAGCCATGCCACTCACCTCCACGGTTTTTGTAGTTGACAGTTTCACTCAATTACATTATATCATACACATTAATATTGCGAAAGCACTTTTTCATGCCTGATTGTTGCCTTTCGCAGAAAGGCGGATTATACTCATGAAATATAAAACAACAGAAATACTGAATATGCTGCATCAGGAGCATATTGCATCATATATGAAAACGCTTTCAGAAGCTGATCGGATTGCAATGATGAAACAGATCGATGATCTTGATTTTTCCGTTTTGAGCGCTGGTGAAACAAATGAAGAACGAGGAGTTTTCGCTCCTCTGTTTGCCACAACTCTGTCTGAGATACAAGAACAATGCAGCAAATTTACAGATATCGGCTTGCAGGCTATCAGGGACGGAAAAGTCGGAGCTGTTCTGCTTGCGGGTGGACAAGGAAGCCGTCTTGGTTTTGATCATCCGAAGGGAATGTTCAATATCGGCGTGGAACGTGAGTTATATATCTTTGAATGTCTAATTAATAATCTACTTGAAGTTACACGTCAGGCAGATGCATGGATCCCACTTTTCATTATGACAAGCGTGTATAACAACAAGGAAACACAAGAGTTCTTTGAACAACATAACTATTTCGGATATAGCAGTGAAAATGTATGGTTTTTCATTCAGGAACAGCTCCCAACTGTTGATACGGACGGTAAGCTTATGCTTTCAGGTAATGGTACAATTTCAACAGCCCCGAATGGTAATGGCGGCTGGTATGCTTCTATGGCTAAAACTGGTATGTTGAAGATAGTCCAGGAGGCTAAAATTGAATGGCTGAATGTTTTCGCTGTAGATAATGTTTTGCAGCGTATAGCTGATCCATGCTTTATAGGCGCTGTGATCGTCTCTGGTAAAGTATCCGGGGCAAAGGTTGTAGCTAAGGCTGCACCCGAAGAAAAAGTCGGTGTGCTCTGTCTTGAGGACGGCAGACCGTCTATCGTTGAATATTACGAAATGACCGATGAAATGCTCCACAGTCGTGAAGAGGATGGAACTCTTTCATATAATTATGGGGTTATTCTGAATTATTTGTTCCGTGTGGACAAGCTGAATAAGACCCTATCTGTCAAGCTTCCGTTACACCGTGCATTCAAAAAAATCAAGTATATGAACGCAAACAATGAGATCATAACGCCGGAAGAGCCAAATGCCTACAAGTTTGAAACACTTGTACTCGATATGATAAAACTGCAGGATGACTGCCTTGCATATGAAGTCGATAGAAATAAGGAGTTTGCACCTGTAAAGAATAAGATTGGCGTGGATTCGGTCGATACGGCAAGAGCACTGCTGCGGTTAAACGGTGTAGAACTGTGACAATCATTGTAACTGGCGGTGCAGGATTTATCGGTTCAAATTTCATATTCTATATGCTCCGAAAACATCCTGAGTATAGAATCGTGTGTCTTGACAAGCTAACCTATGCAGGCAATCTTTCAACGCTTGCTCCCATAATGAAAAATCCAAACTTCAGATTCATAAAACTTGATATCTGCGACCGAGAAAACATATACAATCTTTTCAAGGAAGAAAGACCGGACGTTGTTGTGAACTTTGCTGCAGAAAGTCATGTGGACAGAAGCATAGATAATCCGGAGATATTTCTGCAAACAAATATTATCGGAACTTCCGTACTCATGGACGCTTGCAGAAAGTATGGTAATGTACGCTTTCATCAGGTAAGTACAGATGAAGTTTATGATGATCTTCCGCTTGAATCGGATTTACTTTTTACAGAGGATACGCCGATACACACATCCTCTCCGTACAGTGCATCGAAGGCGAGTGCAGATTTATTGGTAATGGCTTATCATCGTACTTACGGTCTGCCAGTGACCATTTCTCGTTGTTCCAACAACTACGGTTCGTTTCAGTTTCCTGAAAAGTTGATACCTTTGATGATAGCAAATGCTTTGAATAATAAACCTCTTCCTGTCTACGGAACGGGTTTGAATATCCGTGACTGGCTTTACGTTGAGGATCATTGCAGAGCAATAGACCTAATTATCCATAAGGGCAGAGTTGGCGAAGTCTACAATGTCGGCGGTCACAATCAGGGCTTCCGCATGAAAAATTCACAAAAATATGTTATAATTGACTAAAAAAGCAAAGGCGGAGAAAACAATGACAAAATACTTTGAAGAAATAGAAGACACGAGACAACAAGGAAAAATCAAATATCTGCTTGTAGAGGTAATTGTTATGACCATAATAGCAGTAACAGC
Source organism: uncultured Ruminococcus sp. (assembly GCA_947174965.1). Lineage (GTDB taxonomy): Bacteria > Bacillota > Clostridia > Oscillospirales > Ruminococcaceae > Ruminococcus. The sequence goes on from CAMWKY010000124.1 coordinate 5,422, forward strand.
AGGAGCAGATAACTGGGGAGAAATCGCAATGTATTGCAAAGGTAAAATCGCAATGTTTCAAGAAAAATTCAAATTAAAATTAGAAAACGGAGTACCAACAGACGATACATTTCAAAGAATTTTTGCGATTATTAAGCCGACACAACTGGAAAAATGTTTCAGAAATTGGGTACAGTCCGTATTTTCAATAGAAAAGAATGAAATCATAAGTCTGGACGGAAAAACAATTTGTGGAAGTCGTGAAGATAACTACAGCTTTATTCATGTAGTCAGTGCATGGGCAAATAAAACAGGAATTGTACTCGGACAGATGCGTGTAGATGAAAAAAGCAATGAAATTACTGCTGTTCCTCAACTTCTTGATTTGATTGAAGTAGAAAACTGTGTTTTTACAAGTGATGCAATGAACTGTCAAAAGAAAACAGTAGAAAAAATAATGTCCAAACATTGCGATTATGTGATTTGTCTGAAAGGAAATCAAGAAACACTGCACGAAGATGTGAAATTATATTTTGAAACAGCACTTTCAGAACCACAGTTATATGATTTTGTAAAATCGAAACCTCAAACAGAAAAGGGACATGGCAGAATTGAAACAAGACAATATTTTCTTTCTACGGAAATTAGTGATTTTATTTCTCAGGATGAGTGGAAAGGACTTGCTGCAATCGACATGGTACGTTCAAAAAGAATAATAAATGGTGAAGAGTCTACAGAAAACCGATATTTTATTACATCTCTTACAGACTTGAAGAAATTTTCTGATGCGGCACGTAAACATTGGGGAATCGAAAACGGGCTGCATTGGTGTCTTGATATGAATTTCGATGAAGACAGATGCCGTACCAGAGTGGATAACAGTGGTGAAAATTTGGCTGTTATTCGGCATATTTCTTTGAATTTATATAAAACTTTTACTTCTGTTAAGATTAGCATGAAGGCAAAACGTTTTCGCTGTTCTTTTGATGATGATTTTCTTTGCTCCGTCATTTTCAACAAATTATCTTGATTTTTTCATGCGGAAGCCCTG
>CAMWKY010000125.1 GCA_947174965.1 uncultured Ruminococcus sp.
CCTGAATCTTACTCAGAAAAGTAGATTTAGGAAACAAATAATTTGAAATATATACGAAATCCCAAATACATTTCATCCGAAATCTTTTTTTAAGCTTTTCAGAAACAGCTCTTCGATCGGCGAAAAAACCTGATACTTCTTCCAAATGATATACATTTTTGTTTCCAGAAGCGGAACGATTGGACGAAAACAAAGTCCGCTTTCTTCGCTCGTATTGATCAAATGTTCAAAAGTCAGAAGATAGCCCAATCCCTCCCGTACAAATACCGAACCATTGAACGCAAGATTAAACGTTCCTGCAATATTTAACTTTTCAGCGTTTTCTCCGCGCCATCGTTGAAAATCGACCTTGATGGATTGTTCCGATGTAAAAAGAGGCAGTCCGTATATATCGTCAAATGTAAGCGCTGATTTTTCTGAAAGTACACTGTCACGCCGCATGACAACTCCCCACTTGTCGCTTTCCGGAACAGGCAGATAATTATACTTGGACAGATTCGGCGGTTCAACAATTACTGCAAGATCGAGCAGTCCGCGATCAAGCCGTTCTGCAACAGGCTCAGTATCTCCGCTGAAAATGTGAAAAATGAAATTCGGATATTTCTCCTTAAAGGATTTTATTGCACGGGCGAGATATTTTATTTGTACGCTTTCAGCACATCCTATCCGTATTTCACCGCCTGTGATACTATCGAGCATACTGAATTCCTCGGCTGTCTTATCCACCATTGCAAGAATATCCGATGCACGTTTTCGTAAAAGCATTCCTTCGTCATTCAGCAGCATATTTTTGTTGGTGCGGATAAATAAAGGATGTCCAAGCTCCTCCTCCAGTTTTTTGATCTCCTTTGACAGCGACGGCTGCGAGATATGCAGCTTTTCTGCCGCTTTCGTCATATTTTCCTCTCTTGCAATTTCCATGAAATAACGTAAAACTCTGATCTCCATAGTACACCTCCGTGATTTGATGATCTTATTATACCACATTTTGTCATTCCTGTAAAGAATTACGAGTCATTCAAAATAGATATTTTACATTTCCTGAATTATGTGCTATACTGAAATCACAGAAAACATGGAGGTGATGAAATGGCGCTGGCAACTGATAAAATTGCTGTCATAACTGAGAACCTGACTGATGCCGGACTTGACAAAAAAGGTATTGCAGAATGCCTGAAAATGCTTGATGAAAGGCAGTTTACGGCATTGGAAAAGTTCCTTGTATCTCATCGAAAAAAACTTCTTGACAGCGTTCACAAATATGACAAGCAAATCGACTGTCTTGACTATTTCACCTACACACTAAGAAAATCATTGGAGGTAGAGTAATATGAAAAATGAAAAGCTGATTATGACAGAAGAGTGGGACAAAACATTCCCGAAAAGTGAAAAGGTAAATCACAGAAAAATCATATTTCACAACAGATATGGTATAACCCTTGCGGCAGACCTGTATGAGCCGAAAAATGCAGAGGGTAAATTTCCTGCGATCGCTGTATGCGGACCATTTGGTGCTGTTAAGGAACAGTCATCTGGACTGTATGCGCAAACCCTTGCCGAGCGTGGATTTCTGACTATTGCCTTTGATCCGTCTTTTACAGGTGAAATCGGCGGACAGCCGAGATATGTAGCGTCCCCTGACATCAATACAGAAGATTTTTCCGCAGCAGTAGACTTTTTATCTGTGCAGGAAAATGTTGATCCGGAGCGTATCGGTATTCTCGGTATCTGTGGTTGGGGCGGAATGGCAATTAACGCTGCCGCTATTGATACAAGAATCAAGGCAACTGTTGCATCAACAATGTACGATATGACACGTGTGAATGCAAAAGGTTATTTTGATGCAATGGATGCAGATGCACGTTATGAACTTCGGAAAACGCTCAATGCGCAGAGAATCGAGGATTACAAAAACAATAGCTATCAGCTCGGCGGAGGCGTAGTTGACCCACTTCCGGAAGATGCGCCTTTCTATGTAAAAGATTATTATGATTATTATAAAACTGAACGAGGCTATCACAAGCGTTCCCTTAATTCAAACGGCGGCTGGAACACAACTTCTGCTCTCTCATTTATGAATATGCCGATTTTGCAGTATTCCGATGAAATTCGCAGCGCAGTATTAGTGATTCACGGAGAAAAAGCGCATTCCCGTTATTTCAGCGAGGATGCTTTCAAAAATCTGAAAGGCGATAACAAGGAACTGATGATAATTCCTGATGCTGTTCATACTGATTTGTATGATCGTGTGGCCGTGATTCCCTTTGATAAACTGGAAGGTTTCTATCGTGAACATCTGAAATAATTGATCTGTTTTAAGGAGAATGCTATGAAAAAACTGATACTTTCGGTTCTGACCGCATTGACCGCAGCAACAGGAGTGATCGGTGTCAATGGATGCGGCAAATCGGCAGAAAGTACCGCTGTTACACCGCAGACTGCAATTATTTCAGATGCACCGCATCAGGATTTTACGATTCAGGATATTCGCAATTTGCAGGATTTTCTGCTTGCAAAACCAACGGAGGAAGATTTAAGCGGAAAACCATATGACCTTGATGGTGACGGTATATGGAATGTATTTGACTTGTGTCTTATGAAGCGAGAGGTTACTAAAAATATGCCAACATCGGATAAGGAGACTGAAACTAAAATGAATATTGAAGTTAATGGAGATTTCCTTACAGCAACTCTCGCAGATAATTCTTCTGCCAGGGCATTTGCTGAGTTGATAAAGTTAGAACCGCTTACGATCGAAATGAATGATTACGGCGATTTTGAAAAGGTCGGCAGACTGCCGCAGAGCTTGCCGAAATCTGATGAACATATTTCAACAGAAGTCGGTGATATAATGCTGTATCAGGGAAATCAGATGACGATTTTTTATGATACGAATTCGTGGTCATATACAAAACTCGGTAAAATAGATAATGTCACACAGGCAGAATTAAAAGAAATTCTTGGAACAGGCAGTGTATCGCTTACATTTTCTCTTGAGAATAAAACAGGAATATTCGATATGGAGAGCAAAACTGTTCTGCTGAACAGCGGATATGAGATGCCGATTCTCGGACTTGGCACATATAGCCTGCTTGACGATACCTGTGTCAATTCTGTTGCCGCTGAACTGCAAAGCGGCGGCAGACTTATTGATACGGCGTATATGTATCACAATGAAAAATTTGTTGGTGAGGGTATCAGGCAGTCCGGTGTTCCCAGAGAGGAAATTTTTGTTGAAACAAAACTATATCCCAATCAGTATGCGGACGCAGCAAATGCGATCAATGAGGCACTTGAAAAACTGGATGTGGATTACATCGACCTCATGCTGCTGCATCACCCAGGAACGAATGATGTAGAGGCCTACAAGGCTATGGAGCAGGCTGTCGCTGACGGAAAGATTCGCTCGATCGGACTTTCAAACTGGTATATAGAGGAGCTTGACGATTTTCTGCCGCAGATCTCAATAATGCCTGCACTGGTACAAAATGAGATACACCCTTATTATCAGGAAATTGAAGTTGTGCCGTATATTCAGTCGCTCGGCATTGTTGTACAGGGTTGGTATCCGCTCGGCGGCAGGGGTTATACATCGGAACTGCTCGGCGATGAAACGATCAATGCCATTGCAGAGGTGCATAACGTGACAGCAGCACAGGTAATTCTTCGTTGGAATTTGCAAAGAAATGTAATTGTAATTCCCAGTTCAAGCAATCCCGACCATATCAGGGAAAACCTTGACCTGTTCGGCTTTAAATTATCCGACAAGGAAATGGAGCAAATTAAGGCACTCAATCGTGATGAGAAGCATGATTGGTATTGAGTATATGATAGATTCAAACCAATAGAGAAAAAGCCACAGTGAGACAATATCACTGTGGCTATATTGGCATTATAGATAAAAAATGAACCGCGATTTTGTGCAGAATACAGAAATTTCAAAATACACTTGACTTGGAGTTCACTCCAGATAGTATAATAAAATACGAAAGATACAAGCGGAGGTGAACACATTGACGATCAAAGATGTCAGCAAAAAGTATGATATTTCACAGGATACGCTTCGGTATTATGAACGGGTAGGAATGATACCGCCTGTAACCAGAACAGCAGGCGGTATTCGTGATTATCAGGAAGAAGATATCAGGTGGATAGAGCTTGCAAAGTGTATGCGCAGCGCCGGACTTCCGGTAGAAACTATGATCGAATATGTAAAATTAACACAGGAGGGAGATACCACTATTCCTGCAAGATTACAGCTATTGAAAGAACAGAAGGATTTGCTTCTGGAGCAGAAAAGAAAAATTGATGAAACGCTGGAGCGACTGAATTATAAAATTTCACGTTATGAAATTGCAGTTGAAACCGGAATGCTTACATGGGAAGATGAAGAATAATTTAATACAATAACAGGAGGAATATTATGTCGGATTATTTTGGAAAAGAAGCGCCTAAGCTCGGATTTGGTCTTATGAGACTTCCACAAAATCAGCAGGGGACAGATATCGAGCAGGTCAAAAAAATGGTGGATCTTTTTATGGAATCGGGATTTACATATTTTGATACGGCATTTGTTTATGGCACTTCCGAGGAAGATACGAAAAAAGCGCTTGTTGAGCGTTATCCGAGAGAATCCTATACTCTCGCAACAAAAATAAACGCATTTATGATGGCGCCTGATGAAAATGCTGCCAAAAATCAGTTTTATACAAGTCTTGAACGAACAGGCGCAGGATATTTTGATTATTACCTGCTTCATGCTTTTATGGAAAATAATTACAGAAAGTATGATGAATTCAATCTCTGGGATTTCGTAAAGGCTCGGAAAGCTGAGGGATTAATCAGGAATTTTGGTTTTTCCTATCATGCCGGTTCGGAATTGCTTGACCGCTTGCTGACAGAGCATCCGGAGGTTGATTTCATACAGCTTCAGATAAACTATGCTGATTGGAATGACCCAAATATTGCCTCACGTGCCAACTATGAAATTGCAAGAAAGCATGGGAAATCAATCGTTGTCATGGAACCTGTCAAGGGCGGCACGCTTGCTGATCCTCCCGAAGAAATAAAGAAACTTTTCAAGGCATATGATCCTAATATGTCCTACGCATCATGGGCGATTCGCTTTGCAGCGTCCCTTGACGGTATTATTACAGTACTGTCCGGTATGTCCAATATTGAGCAGATGGAAGATAATCTTTCATACATGAAGAACTTCCAGCCGCTGAATGAAGATGAACAGAAAATTATTCAGGAAGCACAGCGTATTCTCGGAAATTCATCTGCGATTCCGTGTACTGCCTGTCATTACTGTACCGAAGGATGTCCTAAAAATATCCGGATACCTGATATTTTTACTGCTATGAATAAGCAGCTTGGAAACGGACAAATTTCAGAGGCACAGGATCTATACAAGTCTGTAACAGAAGGCGGACGCAAAGCCTCGGACTGTATAGCGTGCGGTCAATGTGAATCTGCCTGTCCGCAGCATCTTACTATTATTGACTATCTTAAGCAGGGAGCTGAGATACTAGAATAAAATCATAAGAAAAGGAGTATATAGCAATGAATATACAGGAAGAAAGAGTAGATCTGAGAAATTCAACTTCTGAAGAAAATGAACAGAGAAAACAGCAGACACAGCTTATTTTTAAGTTGAATCATACGATGCCGATGACAGATGAGTATGCCGGAATATTACAGAAATTATTCGGAGACAGACTGGGCGCTGGAAGCTATATTGCTGCTCCGTTACAAGGTGTTTGTATGGAAATGGTCACGATCGGAAAGAATGTTTATATCAACAGCAATGCTTTGATGATGTCAAGAGGCAGAATCACCATTGAAGATGATGTTATGATCGCTGCAAATGTTTCTCTTCTTACCAACAATCATGACCCGTATGAAAGAGAAATACTTATCTGTAAGCCAATCGTAATCGGGCAGGGAGCATGGATTGGTGCAGGAGCTACTATTTTACCGGGAGTCACTGTGGGAAAATATGCTATCGTAGGAGCTGCATCTGTTGTTACACATGATGTTCCGAATTATGGAGTAGCAGTTGGAAATCCTGCCAAACTTATCAAAACTCTTAACTCATCAAAATTTGAGTAATTAAATATGGATAGTTCCATATCAGAAATGAGTATATTTTCTCATTTACCTTAAATCAGATTTTTTCATTTTAACTGAGTCTTTATGAATATGATTTAATATTATGATGATTAAATGAAAATTATGTGTTGAATAGATGAAATACCGCAAAATATATTGACACCGTGCTATAATGTGCGTATAATATAACAAGGATACTGACACAGTGTCAGTATCCTGGCGTAAAATCAATTATGCATGATTTGACAGAACTTTTGCAGACATATATTTGAGTATTGATTTAAATGCGCAATTTCAACAAATAGAATTTTTAAGATTATGCTAAAT
>CAMWKY010000126.1 GCA_947174965.1 uncultured Ruminococcus sp.
GTCCTGCTCCGTATAGTTTTTATCGTTGCAGGAGAGATAATGCGGTACAGCGATAGTTTTTTCATTAGCAAAAGCCTTTTCAATCAAAGAAATATTATTCATGATAATTTCGGGATTCTTAAATATATCCCTGTTGACTGATTGTATGACATATTTCTTGTTGATTAAGTAAGTTTTGTTAATATGCCCTGATTTCAGTTCATCTACAGAAAAAATATCCGAAATCCCGAAGTTCTGCATAATATCAGGAAAATTCATTAGTTTTTCAGGCTGTGCATAGGTGCGGGAATACGTCCGCCACGATTGATAAACTTAGCAGGTGATTTGTCTTTTATAGCCATAATAGGCGCACTGCCCAGAAGTCCGCCAAATTCAAGGGTTTCACCTGCTTTTTTGCCGATTGCAGGTATAAGACGTACAGCAGTTGTTTTTGTATTCACCATGCCTATAGCTGCTTCATCTGCAATAATAGCAGAAATTGTTTCTGGTGAAATATCACCTGTTACAGCTATCATATCAAGTCCGACTGAACATACAGCAGTCATTGCTTCAAGCTTTTCAAGACTAAGCACACCGTCAACAGCAGCATCAATCATGCCTGCATCTTCCGAAACAGGAATAAATGCACCTGAAAGTCCGCCGACTGTTGAAGATGCCATAACACCGCCTTTTTTAACAGCATCATTGAGCATTGCAAGACAAGCTGTTGTACCGTGAGTACCGCACATTTCAAGTCCCATTTCCTCAAGAATATGTGCAACACTGTCGCCGACAGCAGGAGTAGGAGCAAGCGACAAGTCAACAATGCCAAAAGGTACTCCTAATAAATCAGATGCCCTTGCACCTACAAGCTGACCCATTCTTGTAATCTTGAATGCAGTTTTCTTGATTATATCAGCAAGTTCATTTATTGAAGCATCAGGATATTTTGCAAGTGCAGAACGCACAACTCCCGGACCTGATACACCAACATGGATTTCACAATCAGGCTCGCCTACTCCATGAAATGCACCTGCCATAAACGGATTATCTTCAACAGCATTACAGAATACAACAAGTTTCGCCGCACCTATACAGTCACGGTCTGCTGTTCTTTCGGCTGTTTCTTTTACAATCTGTCCCATAATTTTTACAGCGTCCATGTTTATTCCAGACTTTGTAGAGCCGATATTTACAGATGAACAGATATTTTGTGTAACATCAAGAGCTTCAGGAATTGAACGGATAAGAGCTTCGTCACCAGCTGAAAATCCCTTATGTACAAGTGCAGAATATCCGCCTATAAAGTTAACTCCGCAGGTATCAGCTGCACGCTGTAAAGTCTTTGCAAATTTTACGGGACTTTCATTCGGACAAGCCGCCGCAAGCATTGCAATCGGAGTTACGGAAATTCGCTTGTTTACTATTGGTATGCCGTACTCTTTTTCGATTTTCTGACCTGTTGCAACAAGATTTCCTGCCTTTGCAACAATTTTATTGTATACCTTTTCACAAGCTTTGTCTATATCTGTATCAATGCAGTCAAGGAGTGATATACCCATTGTAATTGTTCTTATGTCAAGACATTCGTCCTGAATCATTCTTATTGTTTCAAGAATATTATAAACATTAAGCATTTAGCAAACTCCTTTCCTGCTTATATATTGTGCATGGAGTTGAAAATATCTTCGTGCATTGTGTGAATTGAAAGACCGAGTTTTTCTCCAAGACTTGTCATTCCGTCAACAAGTTCTGCAAAATCCTTGTTCATGCCGGTTATATCAACAAGCATAATCATAGCAAACATATCCTGCAAAACGCTTTGAGTAACCTCAATCACGTTTACACCCATTTCTGCACATATTCCGCTTACTTTGTAGAGTATGCCCACATTGTCCTTACCGATTACAGTTATAACAGCTCTCATTTAATGAACCTCCTAAAAAAAATTTACACTTAATTATATCATATTTTTATGAAAAAATAAAGACTTATTATTAATTTTATTTTTTAACTATATTTTTTTATCTTAAACTATGGAAATATTCTTAATTATGTGATATAATATAAGTTAATCTATATTCAGGGAGGCTGATTTTAATGATTCTTATCGACTGCCACACACATACGCAGTATTCTATGGACAGCGATGCTGATATTGTACAGATGATTGAACGTGCAAAGGCACTCAATCTGTCAGCTTATGCCATAACAGACCACTGCGAATGCAATTTCTGGTATCCAGAGGAGCATTACAGTACAGAAGAAGCCGTATTTGCACATGATTACTTCAACTATCAAAAAGACTTTGAAAATTCCGTATCTGCTGTTACCTCACTTAAAGAAAAATACGCTGACTTCAATCTGATATGTGGTGTTGAAATGGGACAGGCAATGCTTGATATTGAAGTTGCCGAAAAAATAGCAAACGACAAACGTCTTGACTTTATCATAGCATCTGTACATCAGATTAAAAATGAACAGGATTTTTATTATATAGATTACAACAATATGACTATGGACGAAATATATAATCTTCTTGAAAGATATTTTGTTGAAGTCTATGAACTCTGCAAATGGGGAAAATTTGACGTTTTAGGTCATCTTACATACTGTATACGCTATATGAAAATGCGTAACGGCATAAATCCCGATTTGAGCAGATTTGACGAGATAATCGCAGAGAGTTTTCGTGAACTTGCACAAAAAGGCAAGGGCATTGAAATAAATACATCAGGAATAAGACAAAAATGCAGTCATTCGTTTCCGTCGCTTAAATATGTACAGCTTTTCCATGATGTCGGCGGTGAAGTACTTTCAATCGGTTCAGATGCTCACACTGTTGAAGATTTAGGTGCTAACGTATCAGAATGTATTGAAATTGCAAAAACAGCAGGCTTTAAAAATGTATGCTGTTTCAGAAACCGCAGACCACATTTTATTTCCATTTAAGAAAGGATTTGATTTAATGAAAAACGAAATTATCAGAATTTTACAGCAAAATGCCCGTATCTCAAATACAGCTATGGGTGAAATGCTTGGTATCTCTCCCGAACAGGCGGCGGAAGAAATCCACAAGCTTGAAAATGAAGGTGTTATCCGTGGCTACAGCGTTATTGTTGATGAAGATAAAGTTGACAGTTCAACCGTGTACGCTACAATTGAGTTGAGAGTTACTCCACAGCGTGACTGCGGATTTGATGATATTGCAAAAACAATAATGATGTATGATGAGGTTGAAAGCGTAAGCCTTATGTCATCAGGTGTGTATGACTTGTCCGTTGAAGTAAAGGGCAATAATCTTAAAGATGTTGCATTTTTTGTATCAGAAAGACTTGCTACAATTGACGGTATATTGTCAACTTCTACGCATTTTATACTTAAAAAATACAAGGAAAAAGGCATATTTATTGATGATGATGAAACAGATGAAAGGGGTCTGGGTTGAGTGATAGATTACGATAAAATTCTTTCAAATAAGATAAAGAATATAAAGCCGTCTGGGATAAGAAAATTCTTTGATATTGCCGCAACTATGGAGGGAGTTATTTCTCTCGGTGTCGGTGAGCCTGATTTTTCTACTCCTTGGGTCATAAGAAAAACAGCTATTCAGGTTCTTGAGCGCAAAAATATTGTCTATGGTGCAAATATCGGAATTGAGCCATTAAGACAAGCCATTTCCCGAAAAATTGAGAAAAAACACAATGTACACTATGATTATAAAAGTGAAATCATTGTAACTGTCGGCGGTTCAGAAGCTATTGACCTCGCTATTCGTGGACTTATTGACCCTGGAGATGAAGTGCTTGTTGTTGAGCCGTGTTTTGTATGTTATGCACCGCTTGTTGAACTTATGGGCGGAATTGCTGTTCCTGTTCCGACAAAAATCGAAAACAATTTCAAGCTTACTGTTGATGATTTAAAGGGCAAAATTACAGAACGTACAAAGCTTATAATAATGCCGTTTCCTAATAATCCGACAGGTGCTATAATGACAAAGGAAGATTTAGAGCCGATTGCTGATTTTCTCCGCAATACAGATATAATGATTCTTTCAGATGAAATATACTCCGAACTTACATACGGCAGAAAGCATTTTTCGATAATTGAGCTTGACGGTATGCGTGAGCGTACAATATATGTCAATGGATTTTCAAAGGCTTATGCAATGACTGGCTGGCGACTTGGTTACGTCACTGCACCTGCTCCGATTATATCACAGATTTTCAAAATCCACCAATATGGCATTATGTGTAGTCCTTATATAAGTCAGAATGCCGCTATAGAGGCACTCAATTCATGCGACGGTGAAGTTACGAAAATGGTTGATGAATACAATATCCGCCGACGTTATCTTGTAAGTGAATTTAACAGATTAGGCTTGTCATGTTTCAATCCGGAGGGGGCATTTTATGTATTCCCATGTATAAAAAGTACAGGTCTTACAAGTGAGGTTTTCTGCGAGCGTCTGCTTTATGAGGAAAAAGTTGCTGTCGTTCCCGGAAGTGCTTTCGGTGAATCAGGTGAAGGCTATGTGAGAATATCTTATGCTTATTCATTAAAGCATCTTATGGAGGCTATGGAGCGTATAGAGCATTTCCTGAAAAAACTGGAGGACGAAAAGTATGAAAGTTAAAGCTGCTGCAAAAATAAATCTTGCACTTGATGTATATGATTACAAACGTCCTGACGGTTATCATGAAATAGAAAGCATTTTTCAGACTGTCAGCATATATGATGAAGTAACAGTTGAACTTATAGAAAACAGGATTGAGCTTACTTGTGAAGTTCCCGAAAAATTTGCATCTTCCGACCCGATACCATGTGATGAGAGAAATATTGCATACAAAGCTGCAAAAAGATTTATTGACGAAAATAATCTTGAAACAGGTTGCAGAATCCACATAAAAAAAGGTATACCGTCGCAAGCAGGAATGGGCGGAGGAAGTACAGATGCTGCTGCTGTTCTGTTCTGTCTTAATAAGCTGACTGGCAAGACTTTTTCCGCACCTGAAAAATTAGGAGCTGACGTGCCGTTTTTTCTTACAGGCGGTACTGCATACGTTTCGGGTATAGGCGAGAAAATCTACAAAATAAATGATTATTCAGGAAAAATTATTGTAATCGCAAAAGGAAAGGAATGTGTATCAACTGCAAAGGCTTACAGACTGCTTGATGAACTGAGAGAAAAATATCGCAGACTTTACGGCGATTCAGCACATATATATTATGATAAAAAATATGCACCTGTTTGTGTAAAACTGATGTCTGATGCGATACACAACGGAAAAAGTGCGTCTGAATATGTGCGGAACAGCTTTGAAGATGCAATTCATCTTGATGAAGTTGATGATATAAAAACAAAAATGATGAAATGCGGAGCAGAGGCATCATGTATGACTGGAAGCGGTTCTGCTGTTTTCGGCATTTTTGCTGATGCGGAAAAAGCACAATCATGTGCAGAACTTCTTGAAAATGACGGCTACTTCTCACAAGTATGTGAGCCTGTATCCGAATCATTTATAATAATCGAATAAAACAAAAAGTTGCCTGTACAGAATCTGTACCGACAACTTTTTTGCTTATTCAGCTTACTTTTTCTTTTTGCCATTCTTTTTTACTGTATCAGATACCGGAGCAGGTTTCCTTTCAACAACGTCTTCACCTGCAAGAACTCTGTAAACTACAGCAGCCAGAGCAGCTCCTATAAATGGTCCGAATATGAATACTGGTAAGCATGACATAGGGTCGGAATTACCGCTGATAGCAGCAATAACAGCAGGACCGAGACTTCTTGCTGGATTAACGGAAGTTCCTGTAAGACCGATTCCGAGAATATGTACAAGAGTCAAAGTAAATCCGATAACGATACCAGCAAATGAGCCGTGATTGCCTTTTCTTGAGGTGACACCGATAATAGTCAGTACAAAAATAAACGTAAGAACTACTTCAACAATAAGACCTGCCAGAGCATTACCTGAAACATCTGCAAGACCGTTTGTTCCGTATCCGCCTGTTTTATCTTCAACATTGCCAAGACTGAAAATAGCTGCAAGAATACCTGAACCTGCAAAAGCTCCGATACATTGTGCAATAACATAGCCGATAAAATCGGTAAAACTCATATTACCGCTGATAAGTACACCTAGAGAAACAGCAGGATTGATGTGACAGCCTGAAATATTTCCGACACAATAAGCCATTCCGACAATAGTAAGACCAAAAGCAAGAGCAGTAAGAATGTAACCACAGCCGTTAGCAGAATCACAGCCAACAAGCATTGCAGTTCCACAACCAAGAATTACAAGTACCATAGTACCTATAAATTCAGCTACATATTTCTTGAATGAATTTGCTTTCATAATATTCTCCTTTCTTTTAAAATTTTGAGATAATCTCAATATTTATATTTTAGCATAATTATCCTTATTTGTCAATTAAAATTTCCAATAAGGGTATAG
>CAMWKY010000127.1 GCA_947174965.1 uncultured Ruminococcus sp.
GCTTTGTTAGTAAACAAACATCTTTTATTTAATTATATCATAATGAAAAATATTTGTCAATAGATTAAGGAGGAATTTTTTTGGAAAGTTCAATTCTTGCTGTAAGGATTCAGGCTTGCAGAAAATATGCACAGCTTACACAGGAAGAGGTTGCGAAAAAAACAGAGACAACACGTTCAACGGTTGCACAATGGGAGAACGGCTTAATAGTTCCGACACTTGCACAGCTTGAGAAAATTTGCAGAGCACTTGAATGTAAATCAATTGATATTCTTGGCTTTTAAGGAGGTGAAACAAGTGACCGCAAATGAAAAAATAACTGCATTTCTTACATCTGATACGGAGAAACTCGCTGAAATTGTGGACAAGCACCCGTTTCAGATACCAGTGCCCGTGATTGCTGACTGGTGGCACTGCTCAGAGGACAGTGTAAGAAATGCACTCAGACAGCATGGATTTCTTGGCATCGCACAGAAACAGCCGGGCAAAGTCAATGCAGGATTTGTAATACCGACAGGACACTTTGTCCGCTGGTATGTGTGCAAATGGAGTACTTGATTATGACGGATTTTACTCAGGACGACCTGAAAGCCATAAAATACGCACTGGAACTTGCATCAGAAATAATTGACAGAATGATTGATGTTGAGGAAGTACCTGAATATCGTTTAATTGACTGTATCGGCGAAAATAATGTTATTGTCTGCTATGGTACATACGAAGAAGTCCAGGATTCAGCGGAACAGTGGATTGACGATTCAGACGGCTGTTGCGACCTTGAAATTCAGCAGTACGACAGCGGACGTGAGCAGTACATCACAGTTGAATATATCGGTAAAAATATGGGGTGACCACGTCACTGCGGTTCAAATCCGCACACCCCTCTCTCCTTAATTTTTTGATTTTATCTTATTTTGCCTGCAAATTCAGGCATATTTACGGACTGTAAAAGCCGTAGCAGGTGCAAATCCTGAACAGTCCGCCTTATAACCGTTTCTGCCGTTGAACGTTATCAGCGGTAATCAATTAAAAAGGAGTTTTTACAATGAAAAGACAGGAACACAAAGGTATCAATGCAAAAATTATGAAGATTATGTCGCTCGCTTTGGAGATTTCTCCGGCTGACGCAGAAAAGAAAGACGGACAGCCACACGTTTTCGTGGAGTATTTTCCACACATCTTGGGGCTTGAAGTAGTTGTTTGGCTAAATGGCTGGGAGGAAGATAAAGATGCTGATTACCGTGCTGGCTTTGGCGGCTATCATAATAACGCTTGTGAGCAAGCCGATGAGATTATCACTTATCTCGAAAATCTTAAATCAAGCAAAACGGAGAGTGGTACTAATGGAAGATAAAAAATACTGCCTCGTTGACCGCTATGAAAATTATGGTGTTGTGGGATATTATGATACAAAGAAAGAACTGAAACAGGCGGCTAAGGAATGGATAGAAACAACAGACGGCGAATGTTATCTGATAATCGGTGTTGCGAAAGATGAATAAAGGAGTAAAAATGATTATGAAAAACAAACTTGAAATTCATTTAGTTAAGGATGCTGAAGATGAAACTTCGATTAATATTTCTGCAAATTTGAGTTATATTGAAGCAAAAGCTGCGACACTGGCACTTTTGAATCATCTGGGAAATGCATTTACAAAAACATCTGTTGAGAAATTAGCGTTTTTGAAAAGTATTCATGACGAAATGGAAAAACTTATACTTAATTTCTTACTTTTTTGAAATATATTCGTGGTGCAACGGAAGAACTTATACTTAAAACCTTGCTTGATACTTAATTGAAAGGCTTCTGAACGGCTGAGCCTTAATCAGCTGTATCCCAAAGGCTGATATTTTAAATAAACTTCTTTTTAATTACGTTTCCGGAGGACTGAACGTTATCAGTCCTGCCCGCCAGAACGGTATCGGACAAGATGCCATAAAAAAGGTACAGGACAATGTGCCGACAGTAAAAGACAAGACTTACAAAGGAGAAAATTTTATGAAATTGAAATTGAAAACTAAGGGCGGTTTATGGATTCCAGACTGCCTGTTATGCGGACTTGATATGCAGTACAATACATTTATGGCTACCTATATGCTGATTTTCAGTTACACACATAAAAGTGAAAATGACTGGATCGAAGGCGGTAAAATTTTTATCACTAAAAAAATAAATGCCAAATCACAGACCAGCGCAAGAGATGCTTTGGAAAAACTTGAAGCAGAGGGGCTTATTGTTACAAGAAAACGAAAAACGCCAAGACACACTTATACAGACTATCGTATTAATGAGCAGTATCTGATTGATAAGGGATTAGTAGATGTTGAAGAAGAAACTTCAGAAATACCTGAAGAAAAACCAGTGCAGAAAGCTGAATCAGAGCCGGCATTTATTCCTAATGAGCAGGAGTTCGTATGCGATATGAACGAAATGAATCTTCCTGAACCTGAACCGACTCAGCCAAAACCTGAAATTATACACGAACCTGTACAGCTTTACGGAGAGTATAAGAACGTGTTGCTTACGGAAAGCGAGTACAGAAAACTTGATGAGCAGTTCGGAAAAGTATTCACTGAAATAACACTGAAAAGATTTTCTGAATACGTTTTCAACACTGCAAAATATTCAACTTACAGAAATCATAATGAGATACTGAAAAAGTGGTGTGGTGAGGATAAAATAAAGGCTGAAAAATCAGCCGAAAAACAGCATCATCAAATTTTGAGCAAAAAATTATCAGAATCTGATACGGGTAATAAATATAGTAAATCTATTGTTTATGATTCTCTCTCTCAATCAGCACCGAATGAAAAGAGTGAATATTCTGATAAAATAAGTTTTTGTGAAGTACTGAAAAAAATGGGTTCTGTTCTTGCAAACAGCAATGCAAAAAGTGAAAATGATTTTCAGCAGCTTGACTATATAGCAAGAGAAACAGAAAAATGCAGTATTCCTTTTGATTTTGTCGGCAAGCCTCATGCAATGAAATCTGCTTTGAAATTCATGTTTGCTGACAGTTACAACAGAAAAAATGATGTATACAGCGAAGAACTCAGATGCAGTGCAAATGGCTTTATTCAGGCACTTGCAGAACTTGCATCAGATAATTCTACCATAATCAGAAGGCGGAAAGTCTATGGACTTGATGTTGTCGAAAAAATCAATCAGATGTTCAGGGACGACTGTCAGATGCCTCATGTCAGATTACAGAATTTTATGAAATTCTATGCTAAAAAAGTCTCTGAAACAACGGTACATAGCGAAAAAGCGTTCATGAAAGCAATATGGTGGGAGTACCTTGACAGTGACATAAGAACAGCCCATGCCTTTTCTGAACTCTATTATCCTGCTGAAAGTTTTGATGAATACAACTTTGCTAAGCAGATACATAATCATAATTTGCTGAGCGGTTTATAAATGGAGATTGAAAAATGACTGAATACACTTTTTATGTCTGTTTGAATGATGCAGAACACAAAGTTACTGTAAAGGAAAAAGACCAAAGCGATGCACTCAGAAAGTGTAGAGAAATTCTCTGTGTTCAGCCTGATGATGAATTTTATATACTCGAAATCTTCATCAATAAGTCATCAGGATAGTAAATTTTTGTATAAAAAATATTGTATTCTGGCTGAACGGTGAGCCTGTATGTAAAATCAAGCGTTCTGACTTCAGCTTTGAATGGTAAATAACAGGAGGAATTAGCATGAGTAAAGTAATCTGCGACAAATGCGGAAATGATTTTGCAATAAATCAGTCTGACTTTGAAGAAATCCGCAGAGGCGATATTACAGTACAGTATTTCCGCTGTCCTGCGTGCCTTGCGAAGTACCACATCTGCACAACAAATTTCGAAATGCGACGTCTTATCAGAAAACGTGTTGAAATTCAGAACGATATTGCAAGCAGTCCGAATGCAAGAAAGTCAAGAAGACTTAAGGACAGACTTGACAAGATAATTGCACAGCAGAAAAAAGTGTTCCCTGAACTCAAAAAGTTAGGTGAGGAAATCCTGAATGGTGATGACAGTACCGAATGAATGATGAAAAATGCCGATTTTTCAAGAAAACAAAACGCTGTTATATTCTGATAGGCAAGAAATGCAATGGAACTGATACAAACTGCTCTTTCTATAAAACTGATGAACAGTTCCAACGAGAATGTGACAGAGCGATATTGATAAACCGCAGAAAATTCAACTGTGAGCATTGCAAATATAGTCCTGTTCCGTGCGAATTATCTAAATGTTATGAGGAAAATGAAAATGATTAAGCCAACAAAAAAGAATGTGCATAAAGCAAGTGTTATAGCTGATTTTCTTAATCACATAGGCTATATGCCATATCTTTTCTTTGATACAAGAGGAATACTCAGGATTTGCAGAGATGAATTGGAATTGTACTGGTGATATTTGCAGTGCATGAGGTTCTGGAAAGGATAAAACAAATGAACAATACTGTAAAAGGCTTGGAATTAAGGTGAAAATCAGTGAGTGAAAAAATACGTCTTATCAACGAAAACTGCGAATTGTGCGGAAAACAGCTTAATAGCTGGGATAAAAAAAGCTATACCGCATTCAAGATGAAAAAGTTATGTGAAAATTGCATTTCCTCAAAATGCTTTGATATATCCGTTGAAGAGTTCCGTAATGTCATGGAAGATTACTTCGGACTTAGACCATGCAGAGGGATATAGCTATGGAATTGAATCAGCTTACTAAAAAACTACTTGCAGAGGGTTACACGAAAGAAAACTATCCGGATTACATCAAGGGCTATAATGAGTATTATGGCGGATTTACATACAAGTATGAGTACAAAAGACAAATGGTATTTAAAACTCCGTGTGGATTATTTTGTAAGTATGACAGTGCTTTGGATGATATGTCGTATGCTGGTATAGATTGGACTGCTGAAAACGACTGTTTGATATGTTTCTGTCCGTACCATACAAGGAAAATAAAATGCTGTTTGAATGACGAAAATCTTGAAAGACTTTCAGCTGGCGGTCATTATGAAGATATGCACTTCTGTCAGTTGCAAAGGACTGATGAACTATACTGTAAAGAACGCAGCGTTGAGCATCTGGAAGAAATAAACGAAGAAACGAAGAAACGAAAAATTCAGGAATTTTCCGAAAAACATAACGGTTGTATCTATGAAATGCAAATCCGCTATAGTCGCTCAACTGAGGAAGTTTCACAGATATATGATATAAATGTATGTATGAAAATGGGGTGTACATTCTGTACACTCCGCAATAAAGAAATCTCCGGCAAAAAAGTAAACATTATATATGATACAGAAATTGTCAGTCTGGAAAAGGGATTCGGCATGATACCAGATTCCGAAAAGATAAGCATTGTGAGAAATATCAAGTTTACAAAGCATCCGATTCCGGAAACTCTTGCGGAGTGCATTCTTGGAGTGTGTCGGAAAGAAATTAATGATTATCTACAAATGAAGTATCATACTGACCTGTTTTTCAAGCGGATAAAAAGTGTGAGAGCCTTAAACGTGAGAGCAGAGAAAAAACTCAAGCATGACATTTATGAAGATTTGGCACTGATAAAAGAAGGAATTACTGTGTCATATGCGGACGTTCTGGAAAAAGAAGAAAAAGTTCAGAAGTCACAGAAAAAATCTCAAAATAAGCAGAAACGCATTGATAGTCTGATAAAAAAATACATTCAGTTTGGTTATGACGGTTTGGGTGAATATCAATACAGATTTGACAAAATGGTGGACAAAGGCATAATTGATTTTGTTGAAGTCGCAACTTTAAGAGAAGAATTTCTAAAAAAAGAAGCAGAACAAATTCAGCTGTCTTTCTTTGATGACGTGTAATGCTCTGTAATGAGTTGTAACAGCGTTCAAAGCAGTGCAGAGTATAACTATACTATAAAAATCAAAATCGCCTTGAAACTTATTCAGGACGGCACAGAAAGGATTGATGAAAATGAGTGAAATGCGTGAAATTTTATTCAAAGCAAAGAGAAAAGACAATGGTGAATGGATAGAGGGTCTTACTTTGTTTAAACTTGATGAACATTTGTATATGTTCCAAACAGCGTGGGGTAAAATTACATACGACTTGCAGCATAACATAACAGCTATACTCGGAGGAAAAAAGCCGTTTCTTGTAGAGGTAATGCCTGAAACTGTTGGACGCTACACCGGCTTAACCGATAAGAACGGCGTGAAGATTTTTGAGGGTGATATTGTTGAATATTTTGCAGAATATTCTTCGATTTATTCTCGTACAGAAAAAGCAACTGTTCATTGGAGCGATTCAATCGGTGCATTCCGTGTAAGAAACAGACTTGGAACAGACTACATTTTAAGTACATTCAATGAAGTGAAAGTTACAGGAAATATTCACGACAATCCCGAACTGCTGAAGGAGGTTAGCTAATGTATTATATTGTTTTTCA
>CAMWKY010000128.1 GCA_947174965.1 uncultured Ruminococcus sp.
TATAAAATAATAAATCTTGAAAATATAAGGACAATTACTGATTTTATAGAAAAAATCGGAAGTAATCAGGGCGATATTGAAATAGATGATATATTTTACAATATAAGGCAAAGCAACTGCGTAAACAAAAAGGGCATTGAAATTGCAAAAGTTATTATAATTAACAATGTATCTGAATACTATGAACTTGCTGAAACAGAAAAAAAGCTGTCGCTTGAACATGAACGCAACAGAATTGCACAGGAAATTCACGATTCGGCTGGTCATACTTTTACAATGATTAGCTCAATTGCTAAAGTTTTACAGGTTGAAACAGACCGAAACAAAATTCTTGAATATGTTTCGGAGATTGACGGTTTATCAAGAAGTGGCATAACACAGTTGAGATGCTCAATAAATAATCTGCGTGACGACGAATTTATGACATCTGTAACAAGAGCAGTTCAGACTGTTACAACAGCTGTACGCAATATAAAGGTTGAAACCTGTATTCAGGGAGCAGAGGACGAAAGCTTTTCGTTCTGTATTCGTGAAGTGTACGACAATATCCGTGAAACACTGACAAATGCTATGAGATATTCAGGTGCGGACAGAATAGACATTATTGTGAAATTTCTTGCTGACCGTCTTGAACTGTATATTTTCGACAACGGAGCAGGGTGTGCTGAAATAAAAGAAAATAACGGTCTTTCGGGTATTCGTACACGCACAGAAGCAATAGGCGGAAGTGTTAAGTTTTCGTCAGTTGAGGGTGAGGGCTTCACCACAATAATAAAAATACCAAAGGAGCAGAAAATTGAATGATAAAGGTAATTATTGCAGATGATGTACAGATTCTGCGGACAGGACTTAAAGCAGTTCTTTCACAGGATAATGATATACAGGTTGTGGGTGAAGCATCAGACGGCAAAGAAGCATATGAGATGTCAATACGTCTCCGCCCTGATGTTGTGCTTATGGATATGCGTATGCCCGATTTTGATGGTGGTTACGGAACAAGGCAGATTAAACAGAAACTTAACGGCGTGAAAGTCCTTGTGCTTACAACATTTGACGACAAAGAAACAGTACAAAAGGCACTTTCAAGCGGTGCGGACGGCTATATCCTGAAAGAAATGGACAATGCACAGATTATCAATTCAATTAAAGCTGTTTCGGGTGGTATAAATGTATTTTGTGATAATATTTTTCAGTCGATAAAGCAGGAAACTGTTATGCCGTCCAATCCTGATGATTTCGGTTTGACGGAGCGTGAAACGGAGTTCCTCCGCCATATATGCGACGGCTGTGACAACAAAGAAATTGCGCACAGAATGTTTCTTGCTGAAGGAACAGTCCGAAACGGCATATCACGTCTTCTTGAAAAACTTCATCTGAAAGACCGGACGCAACTTGCAGTTTTTGCTATAAAAAATAACATAATTTAATAAAAAAGACGTTCCCGAAAATAAGGAACGTCTGTTTTATTATTGCTGATTCATATAATCTTCTATGCTTAATTCACCTTCAGAAGTTGAGAGATATGAATAATATCCAAGAATAGCAGAAGCGTCATTTGAGTCAATAATGTCATCTGAATTTACATCACCTGCAAAAAATTCATCATCATTAAGTCCGCTGTCCTCACCTGTTGAAACTGCTGAAAATGCGTCAAGAGCTATTGTTGCATCTTTTGCATCAATAAAACCGTCGTTATTTATATCGCCCTTGTTTGCACCTGTAATTTTTATATGCAGATTCTTTACATTCGGAATTGATGTAACACTTTCATCACCTGTTCTCATGGAAACAGTGCTGTATCTCTGGTCTGTGTAATCTTCTGATTGCGTGAGGAAGTAAACATCATATTCGCCATACGGGATATTTTTGTTGAAAATCATATCAAAGCTTGTCAGTGCGTAATCGTTGGTATTATCTCCATAGGGAGTAAGCGGAGAATTATCAGTATAAAGCGTACCAAGGTCGCAGACAAAGAACATTGTATTAAGTTCCTCATCTTTTCCGCAGGCAGTTGAATGTCTTATTCTTTTAAGTTCTCCGTCTTTTTCTTCAGCATAGGCATAGGGGATATATGGGACTTGTGGGTCAATAACATTGTCAAGCTTTATAAACTTACTTGCACATTTCCACTTCGGGTCAACGCTCCAGCAGGTTTTTGATGTATCATCAATAAAAACATCTGTTGTTACAGTAAGACCTTTTGCAAGTTCTTCACGGCTTATAATAAGTGTACCCTCTGAATCTGTTTCAGCCTGAGGAGTAAAATAAACGGTAGGTATGTAATCGGCATTTGCAGTAAATGCTGATGTTGTGGCAGTCATTAAAGCTACTGCCGATAATGTTGCTAAAATTTTTTTCATTTTTTCTTTCTCCTTAAATTAATTCTGTCATTCTCAATACGATTTCTGCCACTCTTTTAGCGGCAATTTTTTCAAATTCATCAAAGGACATTGCACCCTCATCATCTGCATTATCAGAAATACAGCGTACACTCACATACGGAACATCATTGAGATAGCAGGCATGACCTACAGCTGTACTTTCCATATCAACGGCATAGGGATTGAATTTTTCCTGAATCTGCGCTTTGATATTGCTGTCAGAGATAAATGCTTCACCTGATACAATGCGACCTCTGAAACTGGTGATATTATTATCAGCACATACTTTTTCAGCTGTTTCAATAAGTTTTTCATCAGCTTTGAAAATTGCACAGTATGGCGGATAATCCTTGAGGAAATGCAAGTCCAAATCATGTGGAAGCACCTCTGTTGATATTACAATATCACACACTTTTACGGCTTTATTCATACCACCTGCAACACCTGTATTGATAACATAATCAGGCTTGAAATTATCAATCATGACTTGCGTGCAGAGTGCAGAGTTTACCTTTGCAATGCCACAGCAAGCATTGATTATAGTGTTGCCCTTGTATGAGTTGATATAGAAATCAAAGCCCGATATACGCTTTATTTCAGCATCACCAAGCATATTTCTTATATCGGCAAGTTCGGACGGCATAGCTCCTATAATTGCAATTGTTTTCATGTTTTCACTCCTTTTTTTATTATATATAAATTATACCATATCAGCGTAACAAAATCAATAGGAAATTTATATAATATTTATTGAGGTGATTTTTTTATGGCAAATGGTATTGATGTATCAGAATGGCAGGGCGAAATTGACTGGAACAGGGTAAAGACTGATTTTGTGATAATACGTGCAGGATATGGAAAACAGGCAAATCAGACTGACAAGTATTTTGAGCAGAACTATAAAGGCTGTAAGTCAAATAATATACCATGCGGTGTATATTGGTACAGCTACGCAAAATCGCCTGAAGATGCAGAGCGTGAGGCTCTGGCTTGTCTCGAAGTTATCAGGGAAAAACAGTTTGAATATCCTATTTATTATGATGTAGAGGAACAAAGCGTATTATCTATGGGAAAAACGGCTGTAAGTGATATAATACGCACTTTTCTTGATATTGTTGAAAAAAATGGCTGTTTTGTGGGATTGTATATGTCTGCAAATGCACTTGCATCATATGTTGAATCCGAAATCACAGAAAAATATACTGTATGGGTTGCAAATTATGACGTGCCGAAACCAGATTACAGCGGAAAGTATGGTATGTGGCAGAAATCCGCAAAAGGCAGAATAAACGGCATAGACGGAGATGTTGATATAAATGAGTCTTTTGAGAATTACCCTGATATTATCAGCAATGCAAAGCTTAACGGTTTCGGAAAATCCCACAAAATAACTTTGATAATCGACGGAGAGACAATTATTGACAATTATCCTTTTTAAATTGCATCATCATTTCATTTGTGAGACTTAAATCATCAGGCTGACCTTGTATATTCTCACGCTCAACCCATTCCGCACGGCTTAACTCTGTTTCATCAAGTGTTATGTCAGAATCTCCGTCAACATCACAATAGAATCCTGCAAGTATAGTTTGAGTTGCACCCCACGGCTGTGACTTATAATAGCGGATATTCTTTACTTTAAGTCCGACCTCCTCCATTACTTCACGTCTGACAGTTTCCTCCAGTGTTTCGCCTATTTCCGTAAATCCTGCAATAAGTGCATCATGTGCGACACCTCTGTTTTCTGCGTATCTTGTTATAAGCAGACGATTTCCGTCAGTTACTCCGACAATAACAGCAGGATTTATTCGTGGATATATTTTTTTCCCGCAGAACGTGCATTTCAAGGCACGTTCTTTTCTGTCGGGAACTGTAATTCCTCCGCATTTTCCGCAGTATCGGCTTGAATTGTACCACACGGACAAGTGACAGGCTACTGAAAGCGCAAATTGATTTATGCGCTTTTCTGTTTTGTCATGGCGGAAATTTGATACATCAGTGTAGCTGAATCCGTCAGGAACAGCTATAACTGAATCATTCAGCAGAAAATATTTTTTATCCCCGATAGCAAAAATATAAGTAAGACTATCAGGCAATGTCAAATCAGCATAGACAGGAAATGGATTTTCCTTGTCATCTTTGTGCAGAACTGTTTTTCCATCGAAGTGAAAAATAATGCTGTTTTCGTCTGGCTGAATATCAGCAGAATATGTATTATCAAGTTTCAACGGCTGAATATCCTGTATCATTTGTCTCCAACCTCCTCATAAGTTTAAATTCATATAAAATCATTGCAACTGCAACAACAGCAGAAAGCAAGTCTGCAACAGGACCGGTATATATTACACCATCAATACCGCCTAAAATATGCGGAAGTATTAGTAAAATCGGTATAAAGAATAAAATTTGTCTGGTAAGCGAAAGGAATACACCTTTTATTGCTTTTCCTATTGATGTAAAGAATGTTGACGAAATCGGCTGTATGCAGTTAATCCATGTGAAAAATAAGAATATTCTGAAAAATCTTGTGCCGAACTCAAAATATGTTTCTGTACCAGTACCAAACAAAGAAAGAATCTGACGTGGAAATATCTGAAACAGTATAAATGCAATGACTGAAATAGTTGCACCTGTTGTAAGGGCAAGTCTGTATGCTTTTTTTACTCTGTTATATTTCTTTGCACCATAGTTATAGCTTTCTATCGGTTGTGTACCTTGTGCAAGACCTATTACAATTGCAAAGACAATCATGTTTACTTTCATGATAATACCTGCACAAGCAATAGGTTCGTCCTTGCCGTAAACTGAAAGCTCGCCGTAGTGACCTAATGAATTATTAAGTACAACCTGTACAATTGCAATAGCAAGCTGATTGAAACATGAAGCCATGCCGATTGAGCAGACACGGTGTATTGCTGTAAAATCGGGTATGAAGTGTTTTTTTGTCAGCTTGATTGTCTTGAACTTTGTGATATAGACAATAACAATAACAGCAGAAACAACCTGTCCTATAACAGTAGCAAGTGCAGCACCTTTCATTCCCCAGTCAAAAACAAGTACAAAAATTGCATCAAGAATAGTGTTTATTATAGCACCTGTCAGGTTGCAAGCCATTGTAATCTGTGGGCTTCCGTCCGCTCTGATTATATGTCCTCCACCTGTTGTTAGAATCAGGAACGGAAAACCAAATGCAGACACAAATACATAATCCTGCGCATACGGCATAACATTATCAGATGCGCCGAAAACTTTTAGCAAAGGTGTGAGAAATGCAAAAGTTATCGCACTTATCACAAATCCACTTACAATAAGCATAGTAAAGGAATTTCCTGCGAAATATCCTGCACGTTTTACATCTCCTCTGCCTATAGTAAGATTAAAGCATGATGCACCGCCTATTCCCAAAAGCAAAGCAACAGCCATACATATTGTTGTGAACGGAAAAGCTATCGTTGTAGCAGTATTTCCATTTGTTCCGACACCCTGACCAATAAAAAACTGGTCTACTATATTATACAATGCGCTGACAAGCATACCTATAATACTGGGTACGGAAAATTTTACCATTAATTTTGATACGGATTCATATCCTAACGGATTTTCATTCATTTTTTTTACTCCTTTTTTCTTATTTCTAATTAATTATACAGTTTGTAATTTAAAAGAAAATTAAGAAATTACATTTTATGCACAAGTAATTACCTGTACATCTGGCATACTGCATATCTCTACTAAGTTCAGCCATAACTGACTGTTCCAAGCTTCTTGTGTTATCAGATATTTTTTCATGATATTCAAAGAACCATTTATATCTGCATTAATTGTTTTGTTTTCTGCACTTCTGAATAAACCTCTGTGTACTCTTTTTCCTTGATAACTTTTATGTTTACAGATTTTTTCATCATCAAGAAAGGAACATTTGCTTGTATAGGATTCTTCTTGTTCTATTATTGTAATGCCATGTAATCTGCATTTATACGATAGCATTTCTTTGAAAGTATAAAACGGTATCTGCTCAAAATTCTGATTATTTAC
>CAMWKY010000129.1 GCA_947174965.1 uncultured Ruminococcus sp.
GTATATAATAAGATTATTCCCAATAAAGGAGTAACTACAATGTTAAATTTAACTTTACAAATTCAGCAATTTCTTGACTACTGCAAGTCAAGAAAAGCTTTAAATGATAAAACCATCAAAGCCTACAGAATTGACCTCAGACAGTTTGCTGAGTGTACAAGCAATACGTTTTCTAAAGAAACCATCTGCCATTACATCGACACCCTGCATGAGCAATTCAAACCCAAGACGGTAAAGCGAAAAATTGCTTCTGTAAAAGCATTCACTCACTATCTTTTAATTGAAGAAGTCATCGAAATCAATCCCTTTAATAAAATTGATATTTCATTTAAAGAACCGACCATACTTCCCAAAACAATTCCAGTTAATGTAATTAACAGTATACTTGCCCATGCTTATGATACCTTGTCTCAAGCTAAAACAGACTACCAGAAACGCTGTACTACTCGTGACATCGCAGTTCTTGAAATTCTTTTTGCAACTGGAACAAGAGTATCTGAAATTTGCAATCTTAAACCCTCATCCGTGGATTTGACCAACCATACAGTCAAAATTTTTGGTAAAGGTTCTAAAGAACGTATGATTCAGATTGAAAATCCAGATGTTTTAAAGGCACTTCAAGAGTATAACACGCTGTTTCAAGAAGACATAAAATCATGTGGTTTTTTCTTTGTCAACAAACTTCATAATCGTTTGCTGGAGCAATCTGTACGTGAAATCATTTGTAAGTATACTGCTATGACCGAATATGACATACATATCACTCCGCATATGTTTCGACACTCGTTCGCCACCTTATTACTTGAAGAAGATGTTGATATTCGCTATATTCAAAAGCTTTTAGGTCATAGTTCTATAACCACTACTCAAATATATACCTATGTCGCTATGTCTAAGCAGAAAGAAATTCTATCAACCAAACATCCAAGAAATAAAATAAAAGTCAAAGCAGAATAGTATAAATTGTATCTTTGTTTAAGAATGCTTGTCCAAAACCAAGATTTTAAACGTCTCTAATATATATAATCATTTTTGCTGCCCAAAAGTTACAATATTCGCACGAGTTTTTAAATATTTGTATGATTGCACAAAAAATATAACGAGTACTTATACATTGTGCAACAAATAATTATTTTATACAATATAGAAGCAAATTCATAACTAAGATATCATGCTTTATTATAACACAGGATTGTGGTTTGTACAGAAACTTTCAGTGAAAAGTCAAATTTTGAAATTTTTGAGGGAAACTAAAAAATTGTCCATAGTTTTTCTTCCTCTGTTACAATAAAGAAGTCAGGTAAAGCCTTGCAACCGGTAAGGATTTACAGGCACTCATTATTAAGCTATAATGGAAGCGGTAATTGGACTGACGAGCTCCTCTTGGGAAACCACGCCCGATATATAGACAGTCATCCACGCTTCCGTTATGGCATCCGTTTTGAGCAGGTTGGGCTGTTGGAAACGACACGCTCTTGTCACTAAACAGATTGGATAGGTAATGAGACAAGCGTGGAGTAACAATTACAGATTTCAAATGAGGAGAGATCCATATGAATGCGGTTGGAATTGATGTATCAAAGGGAAAGAGCACGGTAGCAGTAATGCAGCCTTTAGGAATTGTTGTTTCATCACCACACGATGTATCACATAATGAAAAGGAGTTAAAAGAACTTTCGGACTTCATAAAGGAACTATCCGGAGAAACAAAAGTTGTTATGGAAGCGACAGGCGTTTATTATAAGCCGATAGCCCAATATCTCCACACACATGGGATATTTGTTTCAGTTGTAAATCCGGTACTGATAAAAGACTTCGGAGGCAATACGATCAGGAAAGTAAAAACGGACAATAAAGATGCCATCAAAATTGCGCAATATGCGCTGAACTATTGGAGTGATCTGATAGAGTATACTCCATATGAAGAACAGCGAAAAACTTTGAGGACACTCAATCGCCAGTACAATCAGGCAGTCAAGATCACAACTATGCTTAACAATAATCTTATCATGCTGCTTGACACGGCATTTCCAGGTGTGAATAAGTTATTTACATCACCAGCAAGAGAGACGGACGGTCATATCAAATGGGTCGATTTTGTACAGGAGTTTCCGCACAGCGGTAAGGTTGCCAGACTGACACCAAGTGCTTTCAAAAAGAAATACAAGAGCTGGTGTGACAAGCGTAAGTATCATTATTCGGAAATCAGAGCAAAGGAGATACATGAATTTGCAAGAAATTGTACCTGCTCGATCAGCTGCACACCCGATAATTCTGCGATGGTAAAGCAAGCTGCCGGATTTATGTCAGAGGCACTTGAAAATGCTCATAAAATCCGTACCGAAATGAATCGTATAGCTTCGGAGCTTCCGGAGTATGAGACAGTAATCTCAATGTACGGAGTCGGAAAAACGACCGGGCCTCAGCTCATGGCTGAAATCGGTGATGTACGCCGTTTTCACAGTCGGAAGGCCATCACTGCGTACTTCGGATATGACACAGAGCCGAATGATTCCGGACAGAAGGTATGCAAGTCAAGACCGATGACAAAGAAAGGCTCGTCGGCATTGAGACGAACATTATTTAACATCATGACCATCCTGATAACCAATCAGCCTCCAGATGAGCCGGTGTATGCGTTCCTTGACAAAAAACGTTCAGAAGGTAAGCATTACTATTGCTATATGGCTGCCGCATCGGCAAAATTCCTGCGTATTTACTTTGCAAAGGTCAGTGAGGTAATGAATAGGACTAAAAATTTTCAGACTGACATCTATTCATAGATTCCGAGCCAGAGGCAAAATGCAGGCACGGCGCAGCCGCTTGACCTTGGCAGGTTATCATAAAAATGCTACAATGCTTTTCCGATGGTGACTGACTTCATCTATTCATGAGTTCCTCACCGTTGGCACGACACACAGAGCATTTTTATGATGTTCTGTCAAGGATGCCGGTTGGATACAACTGTATTTTATTTTTTCAGACTGCTTCGGCGGTCTTATTGTCATACCTGCTTTTTCAAATGTGAAATTTCTGTGAAACTTTCTTTTCGGGTATTGACTTTTATTAGCAGGTCTATATAGTAATGCCTTTTTTTATACCAAAAGTGCCATAGCAAAATCAAAATTTGTATAGTTGCATAATTTAAACATTTATTTCCTGTCAAAATACGACAAAAAAGACTTTGAAATTATTTGTTGAATACATCTTTACCTTTCAGTCATTCTTCAGCAAACTTTGATGAAAAAACAAAATAATTGTCTATAATTCATTTTAACCCTATATATTTTAATTGTCAATATCTGTGGCACGAAATGCATATTTGTGGCATGAAATGCATATTATTATTTTATTTTAACGTGAAATCAGCTTTATTAGTCCGAATATTTCTATCCAAACTGTAGCAGGCAAAGGTCAAACAAAACATGAACCTCCGCAAGTTCCTGCGGAGGTTCATGTTTGTCCCATTATATCAGAATAAAACCCTATATGTTCTCTCCTATTGTGCAGACAGAGAGAAGTTTTAGCTATTTTCAACAAGCATACGTTTCATCATGCAGAGATCGAATACATCAAGTCTGCCGTCTTCGCATAAGTCAGCGGCTTTCCAATTAGCAAGCTCCACCTCTGGTTCAGCCAAGAGCCATTTTTGGAGAAGAACTGCATCAGCAACGGTTACTTTACCATCGTCATTTATATCGCCCTTGATAACTTGATAGTCCCTCTTTACAGCAAATTTAACTACATTGCTCATCTGCATATGATTGGAATCTCATGCATCTATATATGCCTCATAATATCCAGCAGGCAATGCAAGTTCTATTGTGGTATCTTCAATACCCCACTCAATTTGGTAAGCGTCACCTTCCCATACTGTACCATTCCATATTTTAAGATCATAAAAATCAGCATTTTCTACAGGTGTCCATTCAAAACGAGTTTTATTATATTTGTCACCTGCAACAACTTTAAGTTCTGACTGACCAAAATAATCCGCTGTAATATTAAATTTAACAATGTTATTCATAAGGATTTGGCTGCCAACACGAGTATCAACATATGCTTCATAATGTCCGGCGGGTAATCCTATTTCATATGACGTTCCTTTTAATCCCCATTCGATATAGTAAGGATCACCTTCCCATAATGTACCTCTACATATTTTCAAATCGTAAAAGCGGTCATTTCCGGGAAAATTTTCCCAATTGAACACAGTAAGTTCTGCTTGATTTCCGGGTTTAACACTAAGTTCAGTCATTAACTTCCAAATTTGAAATACTTGTCCCGGATTATCATTCTTTGTCCACATTTCAACATTTGTTCCACCTGACGGAAGACTCTTTACAGCATCCATAACACAGTCTGTACAAGCAGATCTGAATCTGTAATCGCCGGAGCTGCCATAAATAAACCAACGTTGTGCGGAAGCATCATTACTATCACAAATTGCTACATTTGTACCGTTAGTGCTTCCAAAATTGACAACATCCAAAACATTCCCATCAGCACAATTTGTAATTTTATAACTTCCATCTGCATGTCGGTCGAATTTCCATATCTGATTAGCTGCACCAGTTTCAGGATATGTTGCCACATTTCCATTTTCATTTGTTAAGTGATTCCAAGAAGAAACATTGATAATATAAGCATAAAATCCCGAACCAACATCAGCAGGAGATAAATCAGCATGCCATACTGGTTGAGATACGGAGATGGATACAGAATCTGTTAGGCTGCCCTCTCCATTTGCCGATCCTAAAGGTGTGGCATATGTAGTAATACTGTATGAGCCAGACTGAGAAGCAACAAATGAGTACGATGTGTTTTTACCCATTCCATCACCATATACATATGTACCATCGGGGGCAATTACATTAAGCCAGTAATATGAGAGATTAGAATTTCAAGGAGAAGCTGCCCATGAAATATTTACCGTTTCTCCGACAACATAATAACTTTTATCTGTGTTGATTGTCGGCGTAACTAATTTAGGTATGGGATCTGAATAATTAGGTCTTACATAACATGTTACTGTTCCAATTGAAGTTACTCTTCTTTCTCCTGCAACACGATTTGTTTTTGGATTTCCAGTTCCGCCATTATTTCCACCGATACTGTAAACAACTCCATTTTCAACCTTTGATACTATTTCAACATGACTTATTGAATTTTTCCATATTACAAGATCACCAGGTATAGGTGAAGTTACATAACTTCCGCCTGCACTTATAACCAAGTCTCTTAAATTACTGACAGCACCATGCCGTGGAATTGCCTGACTTTGTCCAGCCAAGTCAGCACAATCACTTACAAAGTTTGCACACCATGCTTCTGAATAACCTAAATCATTGCCTGTTTTTCCTACTTGTGCAAATGCTATACTTAACATATCAGTCGGACCATTTCCTGTAAGAGAATAACTTTTATTAAAATTATCCTTTCTTGTCTGTGTTGCTTTAACACTCTGCATCGGCAATGACATAAATGTAATCCACACAAGAATAGTGATAAAAACAGCATTAATACTTGAAATTATTTTGTTATTCATCATAATATCAATTCCTTTCAACAAGCATCTTCTTCAGCATACACAAATCAAAAACATCAATCCTATTATCTTCACATAAATCAACATTCTGCCAACAGGTCAATTCACCTGAGCCAAGTAGCCATTTCTGGAGCATTACTGCATCAGCAACAGTTACTTCGCCATCAAGATTTGCATCACCATCAAGCAATACACATTCTTCTTTTACAGTAAATTTAATAACATTGCTCATCTGCATATTATTAGAATTATGTGCATCAATATAAGCTTCATAATATCCATCAGGCAATGCTAAATCAGTGGATATTCCATTAATGCCCCATACAATCTGATACGGATCGCCTTCCCATACTATACCATTCCAAATTTTTAAGTCATAGAATTCAGCATTTTCTACAGGTGTCCATTCAAAATGAGTTTTAGTATATTTATCACCTGTAACAACTTTAAGTTCTGACTGACCAAAATAATTCTCTGTAATATCAAATTTAACAACATTATTCATGAGAATTTGACTTCCAATACGGGTATCAACATATGCCTCGTAATGCCCAACGGGTAATCCTATTTCATATGATGTTCCATTTAATCCCCATTCGATATAATAAGGATCACCTTCCCATAATGTACCTTTCCATATTTTCAAATCATAAAAGCGGTCATTTCCGGGAAAATTTTCCCAACTGAATACAGTAAGTCTTGCTTGATTTCCGGGTTCAACACTAAGTTCAGGCATCAACTTCCAAATTTGAAATACTTGTCCTGGATTATCATTCTTTGTCCACATCTCAACATTTGTTCCACCTGACGGAAGACTCTTTACAGCATCCATAACACAGTCTGTACAAGCAG
>CAMWKY010000130.1 GCA_947174965.1 uncultured Ruminococcus sp.
ATGCAATTCAGGAAGAATTTGGTGTAACAGCAATGGTTGCTCCTGTTGCTAACAACGGTGGCGACAACAATGCAGCAGCTGCTAAGACAGAATTTGATGTTGTTCTTACATCATTCGGCGATGCTAAAATGGCTGTTATCAAGTGCGCTAAGGAAGTTCTCGGACTTGGTCTTAAAGAAGCTAAGGCAGTTGTTGAGGCTGCTCCTAAGGCTATCAAAGAGGGCGTTTCAGAAGCAGAAGCTAATGAACTCAAAGAAAAGTTCGAGGCTGCTGGTGCTACAATCGAAATCAAGTAATTATTTACTTAATGCAAAGGGCTGTACTTTCGTGCAGTCCTTTTTTGCTATATCCGGAGACTAAAATCATGAATTTAGAATATGTATATTTTGAAAATGCTGTTGTTGAAAAACTTATGGAATCTTTTAGACTGTACGGCAACAGGTCACCACGATATGAGGGCATAAATCCTTTTATTATATATGGCATTGCAGATAAAGAAAAAAATCTGTTTTTTACAAGAGGTTTCAGCAAAAGAAACAGAGATTTTCAGGAAACAGAATATATCTTCTGTCACGGCGATTTGCTTGGGCAAATTAACTGTAATATAACTATTGACAGCGAAATGGTAAACGATAAGCGTGTATATCATGTTGAAAAACTGGAAATACTTGAAATAAAAGGCAATACAGAATTTGACAAAATTCAGGCAGAAGAAACTATCCGTTTCTATGAGGAAACTAACGCTTTTGAGTTTGAACAGCAACTCTGCGAAAAACTTAATCTGAAAAGCAGTTTGTTAAGTAATCTTAATATTGTCCGTCAGCATGAAATAATGATAAAAAATAAGCATAAATGGGAAAATATGAATGAACTGCTTGCGGAAGATTATATTTTTGAGCCACTCAATGAAACAGACAAGCTGAATGTCATGGACTGCATAAACAAATACAGCGTTGATTACACTTATTTTAAAAATGCAAATATGGATTACTACATGACAGACAGAAATCACAGCTTTAAAATGATTCAGTGTGCATATATTACGGATTTTATAAAACGCTGTAGTGAGCCTGATGACTATGAATTTGCCATACTAACTGAAAATACAAGCGGTACTGTACTAGTGTGGAATTGTGATGATTTCAGGTCTGTAAATGGTGAAATTCCGATACCTGACGAAAAACTCGTTACTATGTTTCATTACTATAAATGTTTCTACTATTCTTTCACGGAAATGATTTAAAAAAATATTTGACATTTTCTTTTACAAATGGTATAATAACTTGTAAAGGAGGGTTTACTCATGAAGAATATTTTCAAACGTTCAATTTCAGCAATAACCGCATTATCTGCTGTTGCATCTGTTATATGCGCATCTTCTGCATTTGCTGAAATAACGCCGAATCCTGTAATAAGCAGAAACTGCCCCGCATATTCAGGAACAGGTGATGCAAAAACCGCAAATGACGAGCATTATTTTTCTTTCTGCTCAATTACTTCCCCCGATTATCTTGCTTATGACTTGTCAGCCGTTCCCGACAATAAAAAAAAGCAGGTTATAGCCGTATGGTATACAACAAGTTCATTTGACAGTATCGGCGCATATGTCAACAGCAATATGATTCCTTCAGATTATACTATTGAAGTCAACAAGGCAAAAGGCGGTGAATGTCCGAAAGATAACTGGGAAATTGTCGAGACAGTCAAGGACAATACACTTGCATCACGTCAGCATATTGTTGATATGGAGGGCTATAACTGGATTCGTCTGAATATTGCAAAGGCAGACGGTCAGGAGGGTAAAAGCGCATCTGTAAATTTTGATATTCACAACGTAAGCGACTGCATTTCTGACAGCTGGTTATTTTTAGGTGATTCAATTACAGCTGGTGGAATGAATAATTGCTATGGAACTGGCTTTGCAACTCATATAAATCAGATAGACAGCAAGTATTTTCCTATTCAGGAAAACGGCGGTATCGGCGGAATAAGAAGCAGTGACGGCAAGGAAAACATTGACCGCTGGTTATCCGTATCGCACGCAAAATACGTAAGTATCGCATACGGCACGAACGACTGCTGGGGAAATCCAGATGCAACGCAGGAATACTATGAGAATACAAAGTATATGATTGATGCTGTACTCAAAGCAGGAAAAATTCCTGTACTTCCGAAGATTCCGGCATCAACAAATGACGACGTAAAAGACAATGTACCGCTTTATAATCAGATGATTGACAAGCTTTATAACGAATACGGCAACAAGATTATTCAGGGCGTGGACTTTGAAGCATTTTTCACTGAACACCCCGATTATTTGAGTTCGGACGGCGTTCACCCTAATGATACGGGCTACGCTGAAATGCGCAAGATATGGGCTGAAACAATGTATAAGAACGTATATTCTATCAAAAACGAACAGCCGATAATTTACGGTCTTGGAGATATTGACGAAAACGGCATTGTTGATGCAAGAGATGCTTCACTTGTATTGAATGAATACTCCAGAATGTCAACAGGTGCTGACTGCTCATTCAATGAGGAACAGAAAAAAAATGCTGATGTAAATAAAGATGATTTAATTGATGCAATAGATGCTTTTTATATTGCTGATTATTACAGTTCAAGACTTACAGGCTTAACCACTACTTTAGAATCCTATATCAGCCATGAAGATGACGGAATAACAGTTCCCGCATTTGAAAAAAATCCCACAAACGGCTATACAGAGGAAGAAATCAAAAAATCAAATTATACTCCGCACTTCACTCTTAAAGCTGCACCCGATTCGACAGATGACAGAATTATAAATCTTAAAATAAACATTTCAGGAGCGCAATTCAAATGGTCTACCATGGGATTTGTACTTGACTATGATTCAAAGCTTACACCTACTTATAATGGCTCTAAAGTCAAAGTGCAATGGGACGAAGCTGTGTCATATATGAGTCACTCCATCGAAGAAAACAAAAATACCAATCAGCTTGTAATCTGCACAATTGGTAAATCTGATATGGGAATGGACGGAACTATTGCTACAATTCCATTTAAGATTCCTGATGATGTTTCAGGCATAAATGACTATACATTCAGTATCAACTATAATGGCGGTGAGCTTTTTACTGATATAAACGATTCTGAAAGTGCAAGACTTATGCAGGCATACTTATTCACAAAAGGACTTGAAAGCACAGAAATAACTGTTGATTCAGGCGGAGAAACTACAACAGAAAATACCGATACACTTATCGGTGATGCAAACTGCGACGGTGAAGTCAATATTGCTGATGCTACTGCAATAATACAGGCAATCGGAAACAAAGACAAATACGGATTATCCGAACAGGGTGCAAAAAATGCAGACTGCTATAACGTCGGAGACGGTGTTACAGGCATGGACGCTCTTGCAATACAGAAACTTGAAGCAAAGCAGATTGACAAATTACCGTTAAATGAATAAATCAAAAGGGAGACCGACAAAACAGTCTCCCTTTATTTTATTCCTCAAAACGCTGATATACTTCAGCAGGTGCAGACGAATCAGCCATATATTTCATGGTGAGAGTATCACCATCAACAGTATAATTATAATTGACTGATGTTGCATTTTCGTCAAGATACTCCATATACTGACTGAACATTTCAAGAGAGCCGTTTTTTGTTTCATAATCACAATAATTATTGAGTGTAACAATAAAATTCTCTCCCCTGATTTCAGCATCAAGAGTAATATCTTCATCATCAAGGACTTCATCAAAAGTTATGCCCAACATTTCAGAAAAAAACTGTATAAGCAGACCACCATAAAGATTATATACACCGTTAAAACTGTCAGGGTTTTCTGTGTCTTTGCGCTCCATATTGACAAGAATAGAAATATCATTAGTTTCGGGATTTATATACTGCACTATCAGGTTTTTTCCGTCATACTGAATATTATCCTTTTCAATAATTTCACCTGCTTTCAGAAATTTTCCGTCATTGGTGAAATTTATCTCCATACTTGAAAAATCCATAACAATAGACACTTTTCTGTTTTCGTCAAAAATATATCCGTTTGAGCCGTTCCACCATTTGCCTATAATCTGTTGGTCTATAGGTGATGTACTTATTCTTTTCGGCTTTTCCTGAACTTGTGAAGTATTGCCAGATACAGAGTTATTTCCCTCTGAACAGCCTGCAAAGACTGTCACCAGCAAAGAAGTAGCAAGCAACACTGAAATTATTTTTTTCATCTTATTATCCTCCATTATATTTCGTCCATTGAAAGAGTAGCTCTTGCATTAAGACTTTCATCTGCTGTAATTCCTGCAATAAAGTTATAGCTTCCCTGACAGGCAATCATAGCACCATTATCACCACAATACCTGATTTCAGGCATATAGAAGCTATATCCCTTTTCTGCACACGCTTTTGAAAGTGACGCACGTACTCCAGTATTTGCCGAAACACCGCCGGCAAGTGCGATTTTTTTATATCCCAGTGATTCAGCCGCAAGCATTGTCTTATCAGTAATAATTTCGGAAATAGTACTTTGAATACTTGCAGAGAGATTATTTTTGTCGATATTCTCCCCTTTCTGTTCGGCATGGTGAAGCATATTTATCACAGACGTTTTCAATCCAGAAAAGCTGAAATCAAATTCACTTCCTGCAACAACAGGGTGCGGAAGTTTAAAGGCGTTCGGGTCGCCTGTTTGTGATGCCTTGTCTATATGCACACCGCCAGGATATGGAAATCCCATAGCCCTTGCGCACTTATCAAAGCACTCCCCTGCCGCATCATCACGGGTTCTGCCGACTACACGGAATTTTGTATAGCTTAACACCTCAACAATATGACTATGCGCACCGCTTGCAACTATACACAAGTACGGCGGTTCAAGTTCCTTGTGGCAGATGTAGTTTGCGGCGATATGTCCTGCAATATGATGTACGGGGATAAGCAGTTTACCTGCTGAAAAAGCAAGAGCCTTTGCAAAGTTCACTCCGACAAGCAATGCACCGATAAGTCCGGGAGCATATGTTACAGCTATACCGTCAAGGTCGGCAAGCGTGACACCTGCATCATCAAGAGTCTTGCGGACTACTCCGAGAATGTTCTCACAATGACGGCGTGACGCTATTTCAGGTACAACACCGCCGTATTTTTTATGCTCCTCAATTTGAGTTGAAATGACTGACGATTTTATATTTCGGCAGTCCTCACACACGCTTGCTGCCGTTTCGTCGCAGGAGCTTTCTATTCCAAGTATTAACATATTATCACCTTTCTTTCTGATTTTTATAAATCGGCATTTAACAATTCAAATATCCACGAAGAAATATTAGAAAAATTGTATCCTAAATGTTCCGCTTTCTTACAGTTAAATGAAGTTTCCATTTTATTTCCATCATAAGGTGCTGAATTGCCATTCTGAGATAAAATAGCTTTTTTCCCTGATTTTCTTTCAATGTATGTGATTATTTCTTTTTGTGATATAATGCCTTTTGAACAACCATTAACAGCTCCAGATATTGGGTTATCAACAATGTAAGCAAGAAATTCTCCTGCCTCTGATTCATTTATATATGATGTCCCTGCATTTAGGTTATCAATACGCATGGGAATTTGATTACAAATTTGCTCTATATAAAATTTAAGTCTGCCTGTATAATCATTTTTTCCAATTACAACAGGATATCTGACAAATGTACATTTGCTTATATCCATAAACTCCAATGCGGCACGTTCTGCCTGTCTTTTGCCTTCTGCATAATCATTTGTTCTGTCAAGCCAAATTAACTTATGACTTTTCATATCAAACTCATCTTCATTAATCAATAAATGTTCGTTAAAATATACCGCACAAGATGACATTTGTATATATCTGTTACATCGAATATTTTCCAAAAGTGACCTTACATCATTTGAAGAATATGCTACCTTGTCAATAACCACATCGTACTCTTTAGCACCAAGTGAATTTTTTACGCTCTTTCCATTAGTTTTATCCATAATAATATGGTTTACTTTTTCACCAAATGGATTTCCGTGACTTCCTCTTGTAGCTATTGTTACATTATGTCCATTTGCAAGAATACGATTCACCATTGGTATTCCAAAAAATCTTGTTCCACCAACAATCAAAATATCCATATATAACCCTCCTGAATTACGATTTATTTATCAATAATAGTTTTTTTCAAGCCATTTGGCTACACCATCATCATTTAATAAAATTATTGCAGTGGCATATCATCACCTTTCTTTATAAATCATAATTTATTGCTCATATTGTCCTGTTATTTCAATGACATTTCCATCAGGGTCTATTATGTTACAATACCAGTATGGCATATGGATATTTACCTACATTAAATCAGACACTTCTCCGAGATTA
>CAMWKY010000131.1 GCA_947174965.1 uncultured Ruminococcus sp.
GGGCGAATCTGGTTCAGGCAAAACAACACTTCTCAATATTCTTGCATCACTTGACAAGTCAACAGGCGGAGAAGTTTATCTTGACGGCAAACCGCTTTCAAAAATCAAGGACAAGGAATTATCAGCGTTCCGACGTGAAAATCTCGGATTCGTATTTCAGGATTTCAACTTGCTTGACACATTTAGTTTAAGAGACAATATTTTTTTACCACTTGTACTTTCCGGCAAAAAATATGACGAAATGCAGAAAAGAGTACTTCCCGTTGCGAACAGACTTGGTATAATGGACTTGCTGAATAAATATCCATATGAAGTATCGGGCGGACAGAAACAGCGTGTAGCAGTTGCAAGAGCAATAATCACAAAGCCGAAACTTATTCTTGCTGATGAGCCTACCGGCGCACTGGATTCAAAGTCATCATCAAATCTTCTTGATATTTTCAATGAAATCAATCATCTTGGACAGACAATATTAATGGTAACACATTCGGCAAAGGCTGCGAGCAGAGCAGGGCGAGTATTATTCATAAAAGACGGTGAAGTGTTCCACCAGATTTACAGAGGAAACTGCACAAATGAGGAGATGTATCAGAAAATTTCAGATACTCTTACACTTCTTTCGGGAGGTGGAACAAAATGAATAAATTATTCAGTTCAGAACGTACTGTTGACAAAAATGCAACAAATTGCCTCACGTGTATAATAATTTTTATTATTGCGGTCGCAATAGTAATTCATTTTGTAAAGGCAGTTCATAGGAAAAAGCAGGACAGTTTCAAAATTCTTTCGGGTGGTGGTGCAAGATGAGCGGAACATTTTATTCAAAACTTGCCTTTGATAATATCCGAAAAAACTCAAAAAGCTATTTTCCATATATAATCACCTGCATTTTTACTGTTGCAATGTACTATATCATGAAATCGCTGTCACTCAATGAGGGGTTGAATGGTACTTTCGGTGGCGGTACGGCTGTTGCAATGATGAGTTTCGGCAGTAATATAATAGCTTTTTTCGCATTTATATTTCTGTTCTACACAAACAGTTTTCTGACGAAAAAACGTAAAAAAGAGTTCGGCATATATAATATTCTCGGCATGGAGAAAAGGCATATTGCAAGAGTTATCGGATATGAAAGTCTATATGTTGTATTGATAAGTTTTGTAGGCGGTCTTGGTGTCGGAATACTATTCGATAAGCTTATGTATGTTGCAATTTCAAGACTTATGAAAGTCAATTTTACTCTCGGATTCTACATTTCAACAGGTGCAATCTATTCCACGCTTATTATTTTCAGTATTCTGTTTTTTGTAATATTTATCAACTCTTTGCGAATGATACATTTTTCAAATCCGATTGAACTTCTCAAAGGCGGAAACGTCGGAGAAAAAGAGCCGAAAGCAAAGTGGTTTATTGCACTTCTCGGGCTTGGCTGTCTCGGAGCAGGATATTATATTTCTCTCACTATCGAAAATCCGATTATGGCATTAACTCTGTTTTTCGTGGCAGTTATTCTTGTAATTGTCGGAACTTATCTTATTTTCGTTTCAGGAAGTATAGTTTTTCTGAAAATACTCAAGAAAAACAAGTCCTATTACTATAAAACCAATCATTTCATAAGTGTTTCGGGCATGATGTACCGTATGAAACAGAACGCAGTCGGTCTTGCAAATATATGTATACTGTCAACAATGGTGCTTGTTATGATTTCGTCCACGTCGTCGCTGATAATCGGTATTGATGATATACTTTTACAGCGTTATCCTTATCAGATGGAGTACTCAGCATGGGATGCAAGCAATGACGACTTTCAGCAGTTAAGAAAAATTATAGATGATACCGCAGAAGCAGAGGGTGTACAAATATCCAACTATGAAATATATACTTATCTGCAATTTTCAGTCGTTTACAGCGGTGGAGATACTTTTGTTGTGAGCAATAACAATGACATAAGTTTAATAGATGATGTATGTGAGGTTAATTTTATTACTGCTGAAGACTATGAACTGTATACAGGCAGAAAAATAGTACTTGAATCTGACGAGGTACTGTTATATTGCTATGGCAGAGAGTATACAGAGGATTATTTTATACTGTTTGATGAAAGATATAACATAACTGGCAGAATTGATGACTATATGAAAGGGCATCTTTTAAATTC
The DNA here is from genome assembly GCA_947174965.1 of uncultured Ruminococcus sp. Lineage (GTDB taxonomy): Bacteria > Bacillota > Clostridia > Oscillospirales > Ruminococcaceae > Ruminococcus. Next base: position 2,159 of record CAMWKY010000131.1, read on the forward strand.
TGATATTACACCTTCGTTCTGCTTTGTAGTCAGCGATATTGATGTTATAAATCATCTTTACGAAAAGCAGAAAGAAGTCTATAACAAATATCCAAGTAGAATCTATTCAAACTATATGATTAACATTGACGGAAACAGCGAAGAACAGATTGCATTTCACAAAAAAGCAGTAGACAATGTACTGCATAGTTTATCTATTCACTTTGGTTATGGCTGTCGTGAGGATTCAAGAAAAGGCTGTTATGAGCTTTATGGTAGTCTGTTTTTTATGGGATTTTTTCTTAGTCTGCTTTTCACAATGGCGACAGTGATTATCATATATTACAAGCAGATTTCAGAGGGTATGGACGACAAAAACCGCTTTGAAATCATGCAGAAAGTAGGCATGAGTGAACAGGAAGTAAAAACTTCTATCAAGTCACAAGTTCTTACAGTCTTTTTCATGCCACTTATTATGGCGGGTATGCACATAGCATTTGCATTTCCTATTTTAAAACGACTTCTTGCACTGATGCAGTTAAGCAATGTAAAATTATTCATAATGTGTACGGTTTTCAGCTATCTTGTATTTTCGGCAATCTATGAAATAATCTACCTTATGACAGCGAAAACTTATTATAAAATTGTAAAACGATAAAAAAAATACTGTTGCAGATTTTTCACACTGCAACAGTTTTTTTGTTTACTTGATAGCACCGTATTTTCTTGTATATTCCTCTTTCATGGAAGCAAGTCGCTTTTCGTCCTCAATGCGCTTTGCCTTTGCCTGCTCCTGAATTGCCTGAGTATCTGATATACCCTGCATGATAGTATTCCATGTTGTTTCAAGAGTTTCAAGAGATACAGAACTGCCCGACGCAAGCTGTGCGGTAAGTCTTGCCTGGTCTGCTGTATTTTGTGCATTCTTGATTAAAAGTTCATTTGTCTTTTTATCAAGTTCCTGAAAAGCCTTTGCCTGTATGCCTTGTCTGCGGAGAAGTACAGCCTGTGCAAGACCCTGCTTGAAAACAGGTATTGAAATTATTACAGCTGAATTACTCTTGCGGAGAAGATTATAGTTGCTGAAAATGATAGTCTGCAACATAGGGATTGACTGCATTGCTATATTCTCAACGATGCGCAAATCCTGTACTCTCTGTTGCATCATTTCAAGTGCCTGTTCGTACGTCTGAATCTCAAAGCGGATTGACTGGTCGCCTGTTGTTTCCATAGCATTTTTGCTGTCTGCAATGACGTTCTCTATTTCCTTGCAAGCCTGTTCTCCTGCTACAATATACTTGACAAGTTCATGATAGCACTGTACATTTGCTTCGTGCATAGCCTGAAGCTGTGTATTGTTGCGCTTTATTTCTTCTTCAGTTTTTTTGATGTCAACATAAAGCTTGTCTATCTGACTGCCTATTGTATCGTACTTCTTGAAAAACTTGTCAAGTTGTTTCTGTGCATTTCCGAAAAGTTTAGCAAGTCCTTTTGGTTCTTCCTTGAGTTCTTTTATATCGAACTGTGCCATAATTTTGCTCAAATCGTTGAAAAGTTCACTTTCCTTGTTTAACTGGTCAAGGCTCATGCTGTTGAGAACAGTATCAGAAGCCTTTGAAATCTGTGTTGCAACTTCATTTCCGAAAGTGAGAATAGAATCAGTATCATCAAGAGTTATAAGTCCTGTAAGATTATCAACTTCGGGGGAGTTTACAAGTTGAGTTTCAAGCTGTTTTCTGTCAGCGACAATATCATATCTCTGCTCCTGTTCTTCTTCTGTCACAACTGTAGCATTTGCAGTAACAGTTGTATCTTTTTTCATCTGTATTGCCATAGTTTTAGTCCTTTCATATATATTTTTATCTTAACAATAGAATTATTGTCAGAAGCTATTTTCTTCCGAAAAGTCTTTCCTTTAGTGTGAGTTTCGGATTTGCCGATTTTACGTGAAAATCAGGAACAGAAAGATTATATATATACTCACCGTTCTGATGCTCGTTGACTACACCATCTATATAGTATTTCTCTGCTGTCTGATAGCCTGTCGGGACGAAAAATACAACGTCAAAGCCTGTTGTACTCAAAAATGCAAGCATAACAGCATCTTCTTCCGATACGGCATTTTCATTTGTGATAATACATACAACTTTCGGATTTTTCTTTGTGAAATCAATATTCTGTATCATGTTTATAAATGTCATGTCGATATTTAATATAACACCAACTATTTTCTGTTCAGAAACATTTTTTATCATCTTTGAGTCAAGAACTCTCTGCATACAATCGAAAATATGTTCCTGAATTTCGTTACGCAACATACCATATCTGTAGCTTGCGTGGGATTTTATGACTTCCCTGCATATTTTTCCGTTGGTACTGAACGACCAGTTCATCTGATTATTTTGCAGAGGTTTCATAAACGGTACTTTCCTTATAAGAAAAGTTTCTTCCGTTACAAGTCTCTTTATATCTCTCCAGTACTGCGTAACATCACCGTCTTTCACGCCTGAAACTTTAGTGAAAATAACAGGCATCACAACACTTTCATCATCTGCACTGAAATTCGGACGGAATTTGAGTTCTTCCTGCCATAGCTGTTCTATCTCCTCATACATGGTACGCAGACAGACGGCAACCGCTTTTTTATGCTGTCTGTTGGTAAAAGCAACAGAATTTTCCGACATTATCTGATTTATTTCCTGTTCAGCATGATAAGCCGTAGTACCGATTGAAATTCTTGTATTCTCATTCGGAAAACTGTCAACAACAAGTGAATCAACATAATTTATTTCAGCAAGCATTTTTCCGTCGAGTAAACTTTCTGTACTCAAATCAGGTCGGAGGACAAGAACGTCAACGGGCAGTTCTGCAAGAAAATTAAGAAACATAGCTGTTTTCTTGTTTTTGACAGCACCCATGAATATAAATACAGCTATATCAGGATATTTCCAGTTTCTGAAAAGTATTTCCTTGTATCTTTCAAGATAGCAGAGAAGATATATTCCGCTGTTTCTTATAACGGACGCATTTACATTTGCTTTCTGTGATTCATCAATCAGAAAATCAATGAAAACAGATTTTATCTGTCTATTTATGTCACTGTTTTCAGGGATAAATCCGGCAAGTTCTTTTATAACAGACAGTATATTGTCATGTGACATCACTCTGAATTTTGACGTTTCGTTGTTATCAGGCAAAGGGATTTCCTTGTTTACAATAACATGATTCCTTGATTTTACAGCTTTATACATCTGTATCAAACTGCTGAGATAGTCTGCCTTTGAGTTTACGCCATTTATCTGTATAAAGCAGTTATAATAAATCGTGCTGTCGTTTCCTCTTGATTTTTTTGTAATATTATCCATGCTGGTCTGTATTGTCCATATATTAGTACAGCTGTGCCATTTTGCCTGTATCTTTATATCTTCATTCTTGACGTGCAGGGCAGAAACAGGAGCAGGAGATGTTCTTGATACTGGAGCAGATTTTGATGCAGAAGATGTATAGCCATTGAACTGTATTTCAGAAACGTCGCTTATTTCAGCACTGTCACCGCCGTTCTGCACTACCACTATAAAACAGCCTGCTTTGTGGAGTATCTTCATAAATAATGCTTCATAGTGCTTTACAGTTCCATAGTACAGAACTTTCGGAACAAAAGGGGAGTTGAGATAATACATTGTATTTGAAAAATCAAACTTAAACCAGCACATGAATTTGATAAATGTATTTCTTAATACATTATCGTTTTTGCCGTTCTGTTTCAGTATGCAGAACTCATTGTAAATGCTTTGTGCAAGAAAAGTCAAAGCACCTGAATTTGCACCATCAAGCAGTTTTTTCATTTCCGTTTTGATATATTTCACATCATTCTGAAAATCAGCTGAAATAACCTGATTACAGTATTGTATATTTTTCGTATCGGGGTTTGGAATACCATTTTCAAGAACAGTTCCATATTTTACAGCTTCGGTGCGGTAATCATTCAGAAAACTTTCTGTTGACGGAGTTATATTTGTTATTTTTCCGTAACAATATTCTCTCTTGTTTCCTAAAAAATCATTGAAATTCATTTTTTTCCCTTTCATAAGGTTATTTAAGTAACAATATCTAATTCATATTGTATCATATTTAATATAAATAGTCAACTGTTTTTATCTCTTTCTGCGG
>CAMWKY010000132.1 GCA_947174965.1 uncultured Ruminococcus sp.
TCATAAAAACTTACTTGTGTCAATGCCTTTTTTCAGGCAGATTTGTAATCTGTTTTTTGCCGTGCTTTTTTCTCTAACTTATGTCTTACCTTATCTTATTCTTTTCCCTGCTATTTACTCCTATTCTTAGCCTAATGACATTACTCTTTATACATAAAGATTTTAGAAAAAATGTAATCAAATTGTAAGAAGTGCGTAGTATAATAAAATCATCAAAGAAAGGAGAATCCAAAATGAGTATTCTGACATCAGTTAATTTATGCAAACGCTACAGCTCGGGTGAAAACGAGGTAAAAGCGCTGGATAATGTTTCTATCAATATTGAAGACGGGGAATTTGTATCCATTATCGGTACATCGGGCAGCGGCAAATCGACTTTGCTTAATATGCTCGGAGGGCTTGACAGACCAACTTCAGGCATTGTAACAGTATCAGGAAAGAAAGTTTTCGATATGAACGATGAGGAACTTACAATATTCCGCAGAAGAAACATAGGTTTCGTATTCCAGAATTACAATCTTGTACCAGTACTTAACGTTTATGAAAATATAGTACTGCCAATTGAACTTGACGGCGCAGAAATTGACAGACAATATGTTGACACTATCATCAAAACTCTTGGATTAGAGAAAAAACTTTACTCCATGCCGAATCAGCTTTCAGGCGGACAGCAGCAAAGAGTTGCTATTGCAAGAGCTTTATCTTCAAAGCCTGCTATAATTCTTGCAGACGAGCCTACAGGAAATCTCGACAGCAAAACAGGTATGGACGTTATTTCATTGCTTAAAGTCACAAGCAGAGAATTTGATCAGACAATTGTTATGATAACTCATAACGAGGAGATCGCTCTTATGGCAGACCGTATGATAAGAATTGAAGACGGCAGGGTGGTGTCAGGAAATGCTTAAAAACAACAATCAGACGGCAGTAAAGCGTATAAGCGTACGTTCACTTAAACAGAACCGTATCCGTAATATGTTCGCTATACTTGCGATTATTCTTACAACTTTTATGTTTACTACGATATTCAGCATAGGTTTTTCTTTGGCGAAAAATATTAATACTATGATGCTCAGACAGCAGGGAACAAAATCTACTATTTATCTTCCAAATCCAACTGATGAGCAAATTTTACAGGCTAAGAACTGCAAACATCTTAATGCCGCAGGAATTAAGATACACGCCGCTTCTGCACAAAGTCTGAAAAATTCCGAAACTGTTATTTCCCTTGATTATTATGACAAAACGGAATACGAGAAGAATTATCTTCCGGCTGTAAGCGATATAAAAGGTTCTTATCCGGAAGCAGAGAATGAAATTATGCTGTCGAAGGCTGCTCTTGACGCATTGAAGATAAAAACGCCTTCAAATAATATGGACATAACTTTAAAAATTGACGGCGCAGAAAAAGTCTTTAAGCTATCCGGCTGGTTTACTGATTACAGTTTTACCGCAGGAGGCTTTCAGGGTTTTGTATCAAAAAAATATTCCGATTCGCTTGGATTGACTGTTGAAAAGGACGGAATGCTTTCTCTTTCAGCAAAGTTATCTTCACAGGGAGAACTTCTGGCAGAACTGGAAGAAAATGTTTCTTTGAAAAATGGACAGGAAATACAATCCGCATGGAATGTAGAAGACGAAAGCATTTTAAATGCTTTAGTTGTTGCAGTTGCGATAGGACTTATCGGTCTGATTATAGTACTGAGCGGTTATCTGCTTATCTACAATGTAATGTATATTTCGGTTACAAAGGATATTCGCTTTTACGGAATGCTCAAAACTATAGGTACATCGCCTAAGCAGATAAGAAAAATCGTTAAAATGCAGGCATTCAGACTTTCAGTTATCGGTATTCCAGTTGGTATTCTGCTCGGCTCTGTTATTTCGTTTGCCGCAGTACCTTATGCAATATCAATGTTTGGCGCAGGTCAGGACGGAGCAATGCCGACAGATTTAAGCTTTAATCCATTTATTTATGTCGGTACGATTTTATTTGGTATTTTTACAGTTGCTGTAAGCTGCCGTAAGCCCTCTAAGCTGGCGGCTAAAGTATCGCCTGTTGAGGCTTTGAAATATAATGGACAAAATACAAATAAAATCAAGCCGCATAAATCCACAAGCGGAGGTAAGCTTTACAAAATGGCGTTCCGCAACGTATTCAGAGAAAAGAAAAGAGCTATACTTGTTTTCGCTTCGCTTTTTATGGGTACTATGGCATTCCTTACTACGAATGCTTTTATCGGCAGTATGAAACTTGACAATTATGTGAACGCTTATCTGCCGAACGATTACACTATCTACACAAATTCTGGAAATGATGAAAATACTGAGGAAAACGAAAAGATATTTATAGAAGCCGGCAAAAAACTTGTTAAAGACATCGAAAAAATCGACGGTGTAACAAATGTCAGTGTTAATCGTTCCATAGATGCAGACCTTACATTTGACGAGGAGGTTTTCAAACCATTTATTGAAAACGAAATGTCTGATGAAAGCGAAATTCAGGATATGATAGATTTTTATAATGAACACGCTTATTCTTGTCCTGTTATCGGTGTAAGTTCTGATATGATGAAGATTTATAACAAAAAAGCACATCAGAAAATAGATATTGAGCGTTTTGAAAAAGGTGAAGTTTGCTTAATTGGATATGTTAGATCGCAGGAGCAGTCAGAACAAGTTAATGGAAAAATCATAACGCTTACCGATAATGATACAGGAAATGTGGTTTCACTTGAAGTTGGTTCATGCCCCACGAACGGTGACGATCATGGTCTCAATATCGGATATTACTGGCAAATGGCAGGCGCTCCAAGCGGCATTTTGGTAAGCCAAAATGTAATTGACAAACTGAACAACAATCCGTCAATAGACAACATCATTGTAGACTGCGATCCGAAAGCAGAAAGTCAAATAACTCTCAAAATAAAGGAGCTTACAAAGACAAATCCTTCTGTACTGTATTTAGAAATAAAATCCGAACTCATTGAGGACTTCAATTCTTCAATGATGGCTATGAATATTCTTACGGCAGGCATTTCTATTATACTTATTCTTATCGGAATTATAAACTTCATTAACGTTATGACAACAGGAGTATTCACAAGAAGAAAAGAGTTTGCTGTAATGGAAAGCGTAGGAATGACAAAAAAGCAAGTAAGAAAAATGCTCATGTTTGAGGGCTTGTATTATGGCATAATAACAATGATTCTTATTCTCACCGTAGGAAATAGTATAGTTTTTGCAGTTGCCAAGCTTGCAGAAATGACAGCAGATTATGCGGTATTTAATTATCCGTGGCAGTTAATGATTGCAATAACGGCTGTTATAATGATTATATGTATTACCATTCCTGCATTTGTATACAGAACTTTGTCAAAAGAAAGCGTTACAGAACGACTTCATGACATAGATTAATAATTTAAAGACTGTGCCTGTTTACAAGGTGCAGTCTTTTGTGGTATAATTAAGTAGGTGATGTTATGTATTCTATTTTAATTGTTGAGGACGATATTATTATCAACGGAGGAATAAAGGTTTATCTTGAAAAGCAGGGATATGAAACAGTTTCGGTCTATTCGCTGAACGAGGCGAGAGAAAAACTGAAAAAATCATTCAGTCTTGTTCTGCTTGACATAAATCTTCCTGACGGCAGTGGACTTGAACTATGCAGGGAAATCAGGCAGAGCAGTGAGCTTCCGGTTATTTTTCTCACCGCAAACGATACGGAGGAAAATATGATAGAAGGCTTTAAATACGGCTGTGACGACTATATTTCCAAGCCGTTTTCGGTAGGTGTTCTGGAGCAGCGCATAAAAGCCGTTCTGCGCCGCAGTACAGTACAAAGCGGTAATTCCGATATATTTTCTTATAAGGGTCTTACTGTGGATTTCAAGCGAATGTCCGTAACCAATGAGGGGAAACCCGTAAAGCTATCCGCAACGGAATTTAAACTCCTGAAGCTGCTTATTAAAAACAAAGGACAGGTGCTTACCCGCAGCATTCTAATTGACAGGATATGGGACTGCGATGAGAACTATATTGACGAAAATACTCTGAATGTCCACATAAGACGACTTAGGCAAAAATTAGAGCCTGATACTAAAAATCCGCAATATATCGTAACTGTGTTTGGTATCGGCTATACATTCGGTGAATGATATGAAACTAAAAGATTATTTGAAAAAGCGAAATTTAATTTTTACGACGGAAATTATTCTGTCTGCAGCAGGTTCTATGATAGTGGGCATCGTTACTTCAAGCCTTGCAGTAGCGGTGATTTCAGCAGCTTTTATGCTTGGTGTGTGTATTTTTTCCTTTGTTAATTATAGACTTGAAGATATGTATATCAGCAGTGTTACAGACGATTTGTCAAAACTGTGTGACAATCTGATAACTCTTGAAGAAAAAACAATTTTTCCGGAAAATGAGGATACACTGCTTTCAAAGCTCCAAAACAAAATCCTCAAACTGGTCAGAATACTCAAAAAGAAAAACGAGGATTCAGAGAAGGAGCATGAAAATATAAAATCCCTTGTGTCAGATATTTCACATCAGCTTAAAACACCTATTGCAAATCTGAAAATGTATTCTGAGTTTTTAAATGATGACGGAATTACCGAAATTCAGCGGAAAGAATATATTTCTGTTATAAGTCTATCTGTCGCTCGTCTGAATTTTCTTTCTGAAAGTATGATAAAAATTTCTCGATTAGAAAGCGGAATTATACAGTTACAGCCTGAAATTCAGAATCTGAATGAAACAGTTATGATTGCCATAAAAGACATTTTCGCTAAGGCGAAAGCCAAAGGAATCCAAATTACTTATATGGGTGAAAATGTTGATGTTTTCCACGACAGACGCTGGACTTCTGAGGCTGTTTTTAATCTTCTGGACAATGCTGTAAAATATTCCTGTGAGGGTACTGAGATTTCAATTTCAATAAAGCAATTCGGTATGTTTGCATCAGTGGAAGTTGCAGATGAAAATGCTCCTATTCCAGAAGAAGAACGTAGCAAGATATTTTCAAGATTTTATCGTGGATCAAATAGTCGCAATACCGAGGGAATAGGTGTAGGATTATATCTTGTGAGAGAAATCATAGTTAAGCAAGGCGGTTATATGAATCTCAAAACTTCTGCTAAAGGCAACGCATTTTCCATTGTGTTGGGTTGTGTTAATGCGTGAAAATATGTCTGCTGTACGACGGATTTTTTTCCATCGTACAGCAGACAGGTTAGTTTTTAGGAATTATGAATCTTTTTCAATTATCTTGACTTCATAAACAGTCGGATAGTAAAATGGAGTTTCCTCTGTAAAAGCGTCTTTCAAAGTGACCTTGACCTTAATTTCTGGCTTCAAGCTCTCGACGGTGATTGTTTTACCGTCCGTGTCAAGCAACTTTGTATCCTTCCCGATATGCAGGGAGTTCAAAGGAGCTCCGTAGATTTCTGTTGTTCGTTTCACAATCAGACGTATTTCTCCGTCCGGCATAGTGACAGTTTCCTGTACAATAGCTTCAAATCTCGTTTCAGACCATTTTGAATTACTTGCAAACAGGACAATAACGGCAATAACAACCAATAATATACCAATTCCTATAATAACGATTTTTTTCTTCTTCATATTCGCCCTCCTATGCTGATACTTGATGTTTCTTAAATCCAAGTCTTGCAAGGGGCAGCATAATCATCGTAAGCACCGCATACAGAATAGCTCTCATGGTAAATGTGTCCAAGACAAGTCTGCCTATCTGATAGGAAATATATTTTCCAAGCTCCGGCATGGTAGCTCGATACGGAAGCAAGAACAGAGTCAAGTTGTATGCTCCTGTTATTCCATTGGGTGATAGGAACAAAGGAATAAAAAGAACAGGTACAAGTACAATAAGTACAAGGTATGGACTTTTCATTTTTGCCGACAGTAGGAGAGTCAAGCCAATCATAGCAAACAGTACAAGGTAAACCACTCCCAAATTGACAAGAGTAGCTTGCAGGAATGTAAACGAGTATGGTATCGTTGTGCTTGCGATTTGTAAAGGCAGATTCCAACCTTCAAAACCGAACGCAGCAAGAGATATTCTAAATGCCAAAATTACATGGAGCGTAAAGGCAAGCACCCCGAACAGATAGGAAGCTATGATTTTTGCCGTTATCAATTTTGTTTTTCCAAATTTTGCGGATAAGATTACCGCATCTGTCCCGGATTGATACTCGCCGGAAAAAACAGGGGCAATCACAATGCAGACAGCCAAAAGCACAAATGTCAGCAGTTCAAAGCTGGTTATAATGATGTCCCACCC
>CAMWKY010000133.1 GCA_947174965.1 uncultured Ruminococcus sp.
GTGCTTTAGAGGCACTTCTTGCTTCTATTCAGGAATCACTTGTAAACGGTGAAAAAGTTTCCATTATAGGATTCGGCACATTTGAAGTTCGTGAAAGAAGTGAAAAAGTTCGCACAAATCCAAGAACAGGCGAAAAAATGACTTGCCCACCATGCAAAGCACCTGCTTTCAAAGCTGGCAAAGCACTCAAAGAAGCTGTAAATAAGTAATAATTACGGAGCAGGGAAAATCCTGCTCCCGATTTTTTAAGGAGAATTTCATGAGACTTGACAAATATCTTAAAGTAACACGTTTAATTAAACGCAGAACAGTTGCAAATGATGCGTGTGATGCTGAAAAAATTATAGTAAACGGCAGAATTGCAAGAGCATCTTATGATGTAAAAGTAGGCGATATTATCGAAATAAACATGGGAACACGTCCGCTTAAAGTAAAGGTTCTCAACGTGACTGAATATGCAACAAAGGAAAATGCTGCTGATAATTATACAGTTATAGAGTAAAAAAATCCCCGGAACTTCGGGGATTTTTATTATTTAATTTCATTGACGGCAATCCATACTTCACATTCATAATTTGGATTGTCAACATCTGCTGATGGATAAACTTCAAATTCAATACCTCTGCCATATTCGTATTTATCGCTTTGAGGAAAAAATTCCGTGAAAATTTTCTTGTAAGTTTCAGGGAATACTTCAGGCATTTTTCCTTTAATAATAAAAACAGCATAAGTTGATGCAGGAATGTCAACGATTTCAAAATCACTGTTATTAACTGGTCTGCCATCATATTCACTGCCTATTCCATAAGGAAATTCGTTCTCCTCAATAATTCCCGAAAAACATATACCGATAAGACCTTTAAGCTTCGGGTTTTCAGGGATATATTCTGCAAGTTTCTGCGCTGTACCATTTTCCATACATTCTCCCCAAAAAGCAGAAATATCGGGCGTAGCAGTCATGCCATCTTGCTTGAATACCTGTTTGCGTTTGCAGATAACCTTTAAGTCATCAAGTTTTTCAATTCTGTAGTCCATTGTACTACCTCCTGTAAAAATAAGTTTCACAGACAGACGGGAAAAAGATTTGACATTTTTACCACGTTTTGCCTCTGTAGGCGTGATACCATGAAAGCGGACAAATGCACGGGTAAAACTTTCAGGCGAATCATAACCATAACGCAGTGCGACGTCTATCACCTTGTCATTGCTATAAATCAAATCAGAGGCAGACATTGAGAGCCTACGCATACGGATATAATCGCCAACCGTAATACCACATACAATGCTGAAAATCCTCTGAAAATGGAATTGTGAAGAATAAGCCTGTTTTGCAATATCTTCATAATTTATATCTTCTGTAAGATTAAGTTCGATATAATCAATTGCCCTCTGTATTCCTTTTATCCATTCCATATTCCTTTTCCTCCTGTTCTGTACTTATATTATAGCAGAAATCCAAACAAATTTCCTGATATTAAGTGCTTTTGAATGTCAGAAAAGAAAATCCCCGAAAAATCAGGGATTCATAATTATTTTGTATTGTTAATATCCCAGCGGAAAGTAACAACTTTTGATGCTTTTGATATATCAAGCATATTATTATTTTCAAGTTTTGACATATCAAGATAGCGGTAATTTGTCTTGTATTCCTTATCAGGCTTGAAAATTTCCTTGATTTTCACAATAGCACTTCTGCCTGATTTTTGAATAACTGTTCCAAGAGTATGATGCTTTCTCATAAAACTTATAATATCAGCAGCAGTTGTAAGTGTCTTATCGCCTACATTATAAATTCCCGCAAATGACATATCTTCTGCATTTTGTACAAAGCAGAGAAAAAAATCCACAAGATTATGAACACAGCACATCTGAAATCCGTATTGACCCGTACCAAAAACAAATTTCATTTTATCTTTCGGGTCTGTAATTTTCGCCATAAGATTATCAGTAAATCCTATTGAATATACTGGTGCTGTTCTTGTTATACAGCATATAGTATTCTTGTGAGTTCTTATTTCATTAACAAAAGCCTTTTCGGATTCATATTTCATAACAGCATAATTTGAAGTAGTTTTTATATCAGAATCCTCTCTTATCGGCTCTCTCGTCTTTGGAAAAGCATAAACTTTTTCCGTGCTTATCATACAGATATGAGTAATGGTTGGTTTTTCTATTGCACTTTTATAGATATAGCTGTCGCACTTCCTGCTTATTTCCATTTCACTTTCTGTAATAATATTAGTGAAATCATTATCAACGGTACAGGCAGCATGAATCAGAATATTTACTTCATATTCTTCCAGAACTTTTTCAAATCCCTCTTTGTCGTCAGGTGTCCACGGAATATAGGTGTAATGCAGTTTACCCATATTATGAAAACCCTCCTCCTTATCAAGAGCAATAACTTCATATCCCTTTTTCAGAAGTCCGGAGCAAATATACTGACCTATATAACCACAACCACCTGTAACAATAACTGTTGTTGCCATAATTAACATCTCCTTTATAACTGTACAGACAGCAGGATTGTGTCTGATTTTAATTATATTTTATTCATCTGTGTTTGTTTCGTTTACTTCGTCAATATAAGTATCAATAACCGCATTTATAGAATCATAAGTTTCATTCCATGGCGTACCTCTTGATGTATATCTAAGATTATTGTCAAGCAGTTCATTACAGTCTGAAGATACACCCATAGAAAAATCAAGAGACGGATTTTTCTCTGCCAGCACCTGCATTTCGTGTTGCATCTCAACCATTTCATCTGTCCAGCCATAGTCGCTTTTGAACTGTTTATCCGCAACTGCCTTTGTTTCAACATCAAGAAGTGTAAAACGCTTACATTCAAGATATTTTGCAACTCCTTCAGGATTGCTTCCGCCCTTTATAAATACATATGCGTCCATTCCGACAGGCACATAATATTTATCTGCTTCAGGGTCTTTCGGCATAGGCACGAAAAACACATCATCTCCGAATCTTTCTTTCCATTGGTCAGATGTTTTATAAAATTCATAAAGTCCGACAGGATAAAACAGCGTTTTTCCTTCGCCGATATATTCAGGGCGAGACTCCCAGCCAAAATCTTTCTGACCTACAGCAATACAGTTTGTCTGATAGAGACTATACATAAAATTCTGTACACGTTCCATTTCAGGCGTTCCGATATTGTTTACAAGTTTTCCGTTTTCGATAGCAACAGGAACTTTTCCGGTTGTACCCATTAAACCGAACTCAAACCACCAGCCGTCAATGCCGTAACGCTGATTTTCCACATCAACAAAACTTTTCAGCATATCATGAAATGTATTCCAGTTCCATTCGCCTTTTGCATATAGTTCAGCAGGGTCTTGCAGTCCTGCTTCCTGAATGGTTTTTCTGTTGTAAACACAGCCTGTCTTGTCTCCCAGCGTCTGCAATACTGTACAATAATGCTTTCCGTTCCAGATAAGACTATCATTGACTGCTTGTACATCTTTCCATAAAGGTGTGCTGAAATCAATATATTCGTCAACAGAAACAAACATTCCACGGATTACACCTTTCGGAAAAGTGTCCATATTTCCCGCATAAAAAAAGTCTATACCATCACCACTGTTAATCATTTTAGCAAGCCGTTCATATCTGTCCTCATAGGTACATTTTACCCACTCAATTTTTCCGCCGTATTTTTCCTCAAAAACAACAACTTCAGGCGGTTTGCTTTTTCCGGATTCATCAGGATTGATATTCCAGTCTGAAAACCATTTTATTGTCTTGTTTTCAAGTTCAACATCTTCCAGCAAATCAGAATCGTTTACTCTTTCGCTAATCTTCTCACGAACGCCCTCACCTGCATCAACATTCGCATATGGATTAGATGATGATTTTTCATTTCCGCAGGCAGTAAGAAAAACTGTATTTGCCGTCAAAAGAAGTGCAGAAATAAACATCACTATCTTTCTCATATTTAATAATGCTCCTTAAATCAAAAAATCATTCCTCAGATTTATTATAACATCTTTCTTTATAATAGTCAATATCTATCTCATTATGTAAATTGTGAAAGTTTTGTTAATTTTTACGACAACCGCCGTTTTTCCTTATTCCACAGGTTTCACGCATACTGCATATTTCACAGCCTTTTTTCTGCTGTTCATGCGGACTGTCTGAAATACCTATTATAGCCGTAACCGATTTTGACGGTATAAGCAGACAATTTTCTGTAACCGTCAGCCCTATTCTGCGTTGTGCATTAAGAGCATGGATAACTTCTTTTTGCAGACTTACAGATAAATCGCCGTATCCAATACCAAAACGCCACGTTCTGAACACTACGGGATTTTCAGCAAAAATTTCTTCTTCTGCTATGTCGCAAGCCTGCTCAATAGCTGAACTGCAAAGACAGTCAACAGCAAGAGCATCAGCCATTCCGACAACAGAAGCCTGTCTGATGAGCTTGTCTGCCTCCGACGAAACAGTCACCGCAAGAATTATGGCACTTTCACACCCCGACAAATGCTTTTTTATGTCATTTCCCGTAAAAACTGTATTAATGCCGTCAAATTTCACACCGTCGGGCATAAAATTCACCTTAACTTTGCGGTAAACATATGACGGCTTAAGACGTTCACGGACAATCGGCTCATATTTTTCAAGAATTTCTTTTGTCTGTCCGTCAGGTATGCCCTTTACACCCATATATCTTGCCGATTCTGATTTAGAAATAGCATTTAATTTCATACTTCAATAATTCCGCTTACAGCTTCGCTTATCTTCCTTGCAACATAAGCATTATTCATAGTATAAAGGTGTATTCCGTCAACATCATTTGCAAGCAAGTCCACAATCTGATTTATCGCATAGGCAATTCCAGCATCTAGCAGTGCTTCGGGGTTATGCTCATATTTCTGCATGATTCTGACGAATTTTCGTGGCAGACTTGCTCCGCAGGTTACAACCATTCTCTCAATCTGCTTTTTGTTTACAACAGGCATAATTCCAGCTTCAACGGGAACATTTATTCCTTTCTGTACTATTTTATTGCGGAAATTATAGAAATACTCATTATCAAAGAACAGCTGTGTTATAAGGTGGTCTGCACCTGCATCAACTTTTATTTTGAGGTTTTCAATATCCTCATCAAGCGTATTTGAATCAGCGTGACCTTCAGGGTAACAAGCTCCTGCAATATCAAATCCGCCCTTTTGTTTAAGGTACTTAATCAAATCGCTTGCGTGTCTGAACTCCTCAACAGGCGGAATATCGGGATTAATGTCACCTCTTAATGCAAGAATATTTTCAATACCCTTTGCTGATGCCTCCGCAAGAGTTTTGTCAATTTGTTCTCTTGTATAATTTATACAAGGCAGATGCAGAACCGGAGTTATTCCCATTCTGCTTATTTTTTCAGCAATATCAAGCGCAAGACTGCTGTTTCCGCTTCCGCCTGCACTGAATGTAACGCTTATAAAATCAGGGTGCAGGTCGCCCAGTTCGTCAAGCGTGCGGAAAATAACATCAACAGAACTTGTACTTTTCGGCGGAAAAACTTCAAAAGAAAAAACTGTTTTCTTGTCAAAAATTTCTCTTATTTTCATTATTTTATCTCCATTTTAATCAATTGACCAGTCAATTTCACTCATGCCATGAGCTTTGAGAAACTCATTTGCCTGCGAAAAATGTTTACAGCCGAAAAATCCGTTATAAGCCGAAAGCGGACTCGGGTGAGCTGATTTAAGTACACAGTGATTTGGATTTGTGATGAACTTCTGCTTTGCCTTTGCGTCACCGCCCCAGAGCATGAATACCATAGGTTTTTCACGCTGGTTAAGTATCTTTATTACATCTGTTGTAAACTCCTCCCAGCCAAGACCTTTGTGACTTCTTGCCTGATTTGCACGTACAGTAAGTACGGAGTTCAGCAGAAGCACACCATTTTCAGCCCATTTTGTGAGGTCGCCATGCTTGCCAAGATTATTTACTCCCACATCATCACGGATTTCCTTAAAAATATTAACAAGCGACGGTGGCGGAGCAATTCCCTTGCGTACAGAAAAACTCAATCCGTGAGCCTGTCCCTCTCCATGATATGGGTCTTGTCCGATAATAACGCACTTTACATCATCATAAGAAGTAAGCTTCATTGCGTTGTAAATATCGTACATACCAGGAAAAATCTGATAATTTTTATATTCGCTGATAAGTTTTTGCTTCAAAGCAACATAATAATCCTTTTCAAATTCTCCTTTGAGGATTTCGTCCCAGTCG
>CAMWKY010000134.1 GCA_947174965.1 uncultured Ruminococcus sp.
CATTTATAGCAAGCCTTATGATGTGCATGAATGTTTTTCCGATTTTCAGCCATGCAGATGATGAGGAAAGCTCAAATCATGATGACGAAATTGCAATTATAAATCTTGACAATGAAACAAAAGAATCGGGCGATTTTTCATATAGTATTGATGATGACGGAAATGCACACATTGAATCATGCTTATCAGATGAGGAAGAAATAACAGTTCCTGACAAGATTGACGGTATAAAGGTTACTGAAATTGAATCCGAAGCATTTATGAAAGGCACATACAAAAAAATAACTATACCTGCATCTGTTGAGTACATTTCAGCCGAAAATCCGTTTGCACCGTGTGTTCAGCTTACGGAAATTGCAGTTGACAAAGATAACAAGAACTACTGTTCCGTTGACGGCGTAATCTTCACAAAGGATATGAAAAAGCTTGTATGCTATCCAGCAGAAAAAAGCGGTACATCATATACAATCCCCGACGGAGTGGAAAAAATCGGCGTAGCATCTTTCTACGAAACAAAACTGAAAGAAGTCACTTTGCCCGATTCACTGAATGAAATAAGTCGTCATGCTTTCAGCTATATGGCAAATCTTGAAAAAATCGATATGAGCGGAACATCTGTTCAGGTTATTGATGCAATGACATTTGCTGAATGTGTTTCGCTGAATGAGGTGATATTTTCGGAAAGTACTATGGAAATCGGTCTTGCATCATTTTACGGCTGTAACAGTCTCACGGAAGTAACACTGCCGTCCAGACTTACAACAGTCGGACAAAGTGCATTTATGGGAACAGGTCTGACTAAAATAAGAATACCCGACAGCGTGGCAGATATTGGCTACAGTGCGTTCGGCTACGATACGGACGAAAATGCAGACCCCGATTTCATAATAATCGGCTCTTACAGTTCAGGAGCTTACACCTATGCAACTGATTCTGATTCCGATTACGACTATGCCAACAACTTTAAATTCGTTACAACAGAAGAAGCAGATGCCGAAGAAGAATATCAGGCTATGAATCCTGTTGCATCAGGTGACTATGAATATAGCGTTGTAGACGGTGAAGCGTGTATTCTTTTGTGCGAATCCACGGACGAAACAATTACAGTCCCTGAAGAAATAGACGGTTATAAGGTTACATCAATATACAAATACGCATTTATTGATACTACCGCAAAAAATATCATCTTCCCCGAAACCGTAAAGACAATCGGAGCAAACGTTTTTTCAGAGTATGTCGAAAGTATCACGATTTCCTCAAACTGTACAGCTATAGATGGTGATGAGCCTTTTATGTCGTGTACAAGTCTTAAAGAAATAATCGTTGCAGACGGCGGAGACGGTGAGTACTCATCTCTTGACGGCGTACTCTACAACAAGGACAAAACAATCCTTATTGCATATCCTGTACAAAAAAGCGATACTGAATTTAAAGCACCGTCATCTTTAACGGATATTGCCATATCTGCATTCTGCTATAATACGTATCTTGAAAGTGCCGATTTATCGGGTGTACAAAGTATCGGAAGCTGTGCATTTGAGAGGTGTTCTGCATTAAAAAGTGTGACATTTTCAGATGATTTAACTGCTGTCGGAAACGGTGTATTTATAGACACCCCCTCACTTATGAGTGTGCGACTGCCGTCAAGTCTTGAAATTATCGGGGAATACGCTTTCGGCTATTACTATGATGCTTCAATTGCATATCAGCAGACAGATGAGGAAATGCTCCCCTATTCTGTTATTGACGGCTTCAGAATTTATGCTGACGAAGATTCTCTTGCATGGGAATATGCACAAGCCTGCGGAATTGAAACAGTGGCGAATACTGTCAGAATCGGCGAAAAGAACGTTGACAAGAATTTTCTCTATGTAATCGGCGGAAGCGTGGGTGCTGTTATACTTGCTGTTGCAGGTGTATCAATCGGCAAGAGTATAAAGAGAAAGAAAGGCAAAAAAGTATGAATCGTATAATAAAAAAAATAGTATCGTGTATGACGGGTTTTGCAATGCTTATGGCAGTTAATATTTCGTCTGTATACGCTGTTGAGAGTTTGCAGAGTGCAGAAACAGAACTTACGGACGGTACTTTCACTTATGAAATGGTAAATGGTACTTATACAATAACAAAATGCAATACAACGGCAATTGTCGGAAGTATTCCTGAATACCGCAACGGTTATTCCGTTACTGCTATCGGAGATTATGCTCTTTCAAACTGTACTGCTATCGGGTCGCTTAAAATCCCCGATACAATTACATCTATCGGAGACGGCGCATTTGCCGGCTGTACGTCCCTTACAAAAGTAACATTACCTGAAAGAATAGACAAGCTTTCAAACGGTATATTCATGGGCTGTTCGTCTTTAAGTGAAGTTGATATTCCCGATTCCGTGAAGACTATAGAATCATACGCTTTCTACAACTGTTCGGCACTGAAAGATGTTGAACTTTCCAAAAAGCTTGTAACAATTGAGCCTATGGCATTTGCGCAGTGCAGTTCAATCGAAAATATAGATGCTGAAAATACCGACGCTTTCACGTTCTCCGACGGCATACTATACGACCGAAACAAAACTACCATATACCGTGCATCAACAAAGCTGACAGGTGAAGTTTATATTGAAAATACTGTCAAATCAATTGAACCGGGTGCTTTTTCGGTGTGTGCAGGAATAGAACGTCTGTTTTTTCCGTCATCAGTTGAAACAATCGGAGATGATGCGTTCGGATATTGTGTAAGTCTGAAAAAAATAGACTTCGCAAGAGGTCTGAAAAGCATAGCAGATATAGCCTTTAAGAATTGTGTATCACTGGAATCAGTTGAATTTCCGCTGACTCTCACTGAAATCGGTGAGGGAGCATTTTTCAATTGTCCCGAACTTAACAGGGTGATAATACCTGAAAGCGTGGAAACAATAGGTACTGGCGCATTTGTAAACTGCGGTAAACTGGAAAGAATAAGTGTACCGAAAAGTGTTGCATCAATCGGCGAAAACGCATTTGCATATAGTCTTGATGATGATGGAAACTATGTTCTTGACAAGTCCTTTGATATGAGTGTATACTCCGATTCAGCTGGTATAAAGTATGCAAAGGACAACGGCATATCATATTCAGCAGTTGACAAGAATCTGTCGGGGCTTGTGTTTATCCTGATTGGTGCAGGCGGAGCAATAGTAATCATAGTATTTGCGGTTGTACTTATGTCCAAAGGCAGAAAAAGTGCATCATATTCAGCAAGAAAAGCAAAGAAACTTGCAAAGGAAAAAGAAGAAGAAGAAAATTACAGGAATATAATTGAATAAAACAAAAAGAGGTGATGTTTATGTTTAACAAAATTATGATTGCATTAAGTAGCATAGCTGTCGGATTCGTTTGCATATCTGGTATTGATATTCATAATAATGCACACATAGAAGAAGCTAAATCAATTTCAGAGCAAGCATATATAAATGAAAATGATACGTTTTTTGCTGAAAATCTCCCATATTATCAGAAAGAAACAGAAAAAGAGCTTATAACTGTAACCATTAATCCACATAATAACAGCATTATTCATGAACTAAAAAAATGAAAATAAAAAAGTCCCTGAACCGTGAGTTGTTCAGGGATTATTTTTATTGATTACTGTGCTGCGTTAAGCTTCTTAGCAAGCTGTGCCTTTTTTCTTGCAGCCTTATTTTTGTGTATAAGACCCTTTGCGCAAGCCTGGTCAACTCTCTTTATAGCAAGTCTTACAGCTTCAACCTTGTTTTCAGCACCTGTTGCACAAGCAATATCAGCCTTCTTGAGCATTGTCTTGAGATTTGACTTTCTTGACTTATTAGCAGCAGCCTTTGTTGCGTTAACCTTTACTCTTTTCTTTGCAGATTTGATATTTGGCATTTTTTACACCTCCCGATTTTAT
Source organism: uncultured Ruminococcus sp. (assembly GCA_947174965.1). Classification (GTDB taxonomy): domain Bacteria; phylum Bacillota; class Clostridia; order Oscillospirales; family Ruminococcaceae; genus Ruminococcus. The sequence continues at coordinate 3,910 of CAMWKY010000134.1, forward strand.
ATGCGGATAAATTCCGCTGTTTTACAGATAATATGAACGGCAGATGCAACGCACAACTGCCTACTGAGACAATAATAATTATAGCATTTTTTTCAAGAAAATGCAATAGGCATAATCAAAATATTATGACAAATTTTTCTGCCAAAATTCAGCATAATGTACAAAAGGAGGAATTTTTTATGCAATTCAGGTCAGACCTTGCTGTTGAACAGGTTACAGCAGAACATCTTCCAGAGGGTGTTCACATGAAAAAAAGAGGCAAAGCTTTTGAGATTACAGAAATTTTAATTGATGATGACTGCTATAAAAATTCACTCGGAAAAGGCAAGGGAAAGTATATTACCCTTGAAAGCGAAAGTTTAAGCAGATTTTCCGATTTATACGAAGATATGGTAAATGAACTTGCGGACGAAATAAAACCGCTTATCCCTGACGGAGAAGTCTTTGTTGCAGGACTTGGCAACAGGGATATAACTTCTGATGCAGTCGGGGTGAAGTCCGCCGAAAAAATACTTGCTACACGGCATCTACAGAACGAACTTGAAAAAGAGGATTTTCTTAACTCCCTGCGCCGTGTAAGTACGCTTTCAGGCGGTGTAATGGGACAGACAGGCATTGAGACAGCTGAACTTATAAAAGCTGTATGCAGTGAAATAAAGCCGTCCGCTGTTATTGTAATCGACGCGCTTGCCTGCTCCGATATAAGCCGTTTAGGTACAACAATTCAGATAAGCGACAGCGGAATATCTCCCGGAAGCGGTGTTTCAAATGCAAGAAAAGAACTTTCAAGTAAAAATATGGGCGTGCCTGTTATTGCAATAGGTGTGCCGACTGTTGTTGATATGCACACAATTGTCCGCAGTCTGACGGGTATTGACATTGACGACGATTTACCGAATATTATGGTAACTCCGAAAGATATTGACCGCCTTACTGAAAGAGCATCACAGCTTATAGCATTCGGAATAAATCTTGCACTACAGCCAAAACTTACATTTGATGATGTCCGTGGACTTTTTTAGCTGATTCTACCGCACAGAAAAGTGCGGTTTTTACTTATTCTTCAGGTGTTTCATATTCTTCAGGCATATCATCTGTCGGCGAATCGGGTTCAGTCGTATTCATTTCAGGATTTTCCTGTCCGAACTCAACTTTTTCATTTTTGTGAACTGTTATAATAAATCCGTCAACATTATTTCCCGAAACGTCATATCTGTAGCCTGTAGGTACGGGAATATTCGTTACATCTGACATCTCATCAGCCTTGAACGAAAATACTTCATACTCTCCGCCGTCTGCACCTGTTATATTAAGATGTTCATTTTCATATGAATAGGTATTAAGAAGCAAGTCAATATATTCCTCAAAGCATATATTATTTTCTGTTATATAAGTTGCATGAGGTATTCCGACATAGCGGAAATGCCACGGCTCACTCTGAAATTCTGTAATATCCTGCTTTTCCTCTGTATAGCGTATGATAAATCCATACTTATAGCAGTTTTCATTCAGCCACGCAAAATCACCCGTACCCTGATAATCATAGTTTTCTGTTTCACTGAAATCAAACGCATAGCCTGTTTCATGCTCACTGAATCCGGGTTTTGCAACAAGCGGAGCATCATCAGTGTTACCCTGCGCTATATAGTTATCATAGAGTTGCTGTTGAAATTCATTTGTCCTGTATGAGCCGTAAATTATGAGAGTGTCATTCTGATATATGTTGTAGAAATCCTGAATCATCTGCGCCATAGGCTCATATACGACTTCACGTATTGAATAGCTGTAGTCAACAGAAGTGAAAAAGTCTCTTTCTGTTTCGTCATTCTTGCTTAATATGCTGACAAGATTTTCATTGCCGTCACTTACATACTCATGCTGATTGTTTACAAGAATAAGGTCGCCGTTGAATTTCTCACTTGTATTAATCGGGGCATAAGTAAAAATAATCTTATCAGGGTCGGGTGTTTCCGTTGTATCGGGAAGTTTAATATCATCTGCTCCCGAAGCATCAACAAGCTTTGATTTTTCAACTACTGTTGCATTATCTGAACACATCTTTACAGCATATCCAGATGCAACAAAAAAAACAGCACAAACAAAAATTTCTGCAAGCGTTTTTGTGCGCCTTATACTCTTTTCCTTACTCACTTTATTTTTAGGCATAATTCTTTTGCTCCTTGTCTGCCGATAGAACGGCTCTTTTTTATCCGCACATTTTCTATTCTCTCTTTTTTCTTTCAAGAATATTTCTTCATTTTATATTATACCATATATTTATGAAAAAATATAGAGTTTTTATAATATATCGTCTCAAACAACAAATATTCGT
>CAMWKY010000135.1 GCA_947174965.1 uncultured Ruminococcus sp.
TTTTTAAGATATTTCTGCACTTCCGGACGGATTTTCAGTGATTTCATATCTTCCTCCAGAATGGGTATAAATGCCTCAAAAAATGCTTCAACCAGGAGTTTTCCACCGTCCACCACTGAAAACGGATTCTCACCGTCAAATGCAGGTGTGCAGATGTCAGTGTCGAAGATGTTGTTTATGATTTCACCGTATTTTCTGCCCATTTTAGCGATATTGTCCTTGTTTATTTCGTCCCTGATTTTATCAATTTCAGACAATGTGTTATCTATTTTATCAAGCATATCAGGACTGAGTTTTACACGGATTACCTTGCTTTCATCGCCGTTCACAACGTATTCCTTAAAGTTCTTTTTAAAGTTTATTGATTTCATTTTTTCACTCCTTTTTCAATTCGTATTCTTCAAAAATCTGCATCTGATAGCGATAATCAACGATTTTGTTTTCGTCTGGAATCTCGTACAGCATACCATTTTCAGCAGAAATTTTTGTTATTTTTCCGTTGTCAATTTCAATATTTTTCTGATTTTCAAGCCATAGTGTCAGATTCAAAAGTGCGGAACTGTTCGACAATCTTTCAAAGTCGTTGATACTGCTGAAAACGGCATAAAACAGAAAAGAATGCTGTCTTTTCTGATTGCCGAGAATGTCGGTTTTAAGCAGCATATCACCTACTGATGACAGACTGAAACTTTCAGGCATACTTCCTGTAAAATCAATATGAAGTTCAGAAATCCCCGAAAAACTGCCTAAAACCTGTTTTACTTTTTCTATCACGTTCATTTGTATGCCTCCTTTTTTGCCCCTGCAAGAATACGAAATTTATAATGTTTTTTCGTTGTTTCAAACCAAAGTCGTGTGCCTTTTGGATTTCCACGATTTTTACGTGTTGTTGCATCATAATAAGTATGAGGTGCAAAACGTTCAGTATAAATCAGTTTTCCTGCTTCGGGATTTTTAAGTGCATCACGTAATTTTCCCGATTTTGCGTATTTTGTGGGTGCAACAGGAACAAATTCATTGAGATATTTCATGCAGTCTGAATCAACAGATTTTTGTGCATCTTTGAAATTTTTCTTTTTGTCCGGAAGTTTAAATATCAGCTTCATTTAATCACCTCGCTGAAATTATGATGTCATTTTCCCGTTTTTCTACTGAATTTATAACAGCAAAATTATTATATTTTTTTCTGAAATCAGCCATACTTTCTGAAACTTTCTGCTCATCTGATGTATCAAATTCAAAGTCGCATATTTCAGGAACAACATAGTCCCCAACTTTCGGAAACCACGTAAAATCGGTATTATTTACTGCATATATCTGAATATCAAGACTTTCATTCTTCATTTCGCCTGCTTTGTCACGAATAAAACTTCTGTTATCAAAAAACAGCACATCACTGTAAATATGACGTTTAAAATCTCTGTTGTCGAAAAAAGTACAGTTTCCATTTGGAATCAGTTCTTCAACAGAAATCTTTTTATGCCAGCAAAGCGGAATATTCGCTTCAATTCCCTGAATTTCTTTACTGACAGTATGGAATTTTTTGTTAAAAAACTCTACTTTTTTATTTGTCCAGTCATGTAAATCACCTTTCGGGACTGCAAGCGTATATGTCATTATTTTACTACTCCCGATTGCAGAATCCGACAAAACAGGTTCACCAACAAGTACGTTCTCAACAACTTCAATATTGCCGTTAATATGCAGTTTTATAGGGATTCCTTTAATCATCTGCATTGTTATACATCTCCACTGCTCCGTAAGTTTGATGGATAATTCCAAGTTCTTTCAGTTCATTTCTAAGGAAATATAAATTCTGTCCTGCATTGAGATATGTCATTGAAACACTATATCCCAATGCCGACTGAGAACCCTGTGAAACTGTTGACGGCACGTTTTCCATGCTGTCAACAGCTCTGAGAACGGACTGAATTACAACGCTTTTTACAGCATTTCTGTAATCTTCGCCAAGAAGTTCGTCATTTATCATATCGTCAATATTTCTGCTATATTTTGTGGCAATAATTCTTAATTTTGAACTTGCCGTATCAAGTAAATTTTCAACGGCGGTCAGCTGTGAATCTGTAAATTTTTTTCCAAGTGCAGTTATATCGCTGATTTCTGCATAGCGGTTTCCCATTATTCATCATCTTCCTCTGTGACTGCTTTTATAAGCGAGAATGCCGATTTATCCAGTATTCCCCAGCCGATATACGCCTCTGAACGAAGTACAATTTCATTCGACTGTTTGAGGTCGCCCTGACCGTCAGGATTTCCGTATTCGATTATTTCCAGTGGAATATTGTCGGCATATCCCCAGCGGAAACAGTTCGCAAAATCACCGACAATTGCACGTATATCGCTTGAATTGAATGAAACAGTATTATTTATGTCAGCGTTCATTCCTCCAAAATTTTCGGGATTATTGCCGAATCTGTATTCAGGATAAATAGGGATATGTGAATCAGCCGTTTTCATTTTACCAAGTACCGAACCAAATACAGGAGACATTGCAATACCTGTTACAATTCCGTCAGCGTCCTGAATCGGTTTGACAGCATCATCAATGTTGTCATCAGGAAAAGTCGGATTATATTTGATTATATTTGTCACTGCCTTATCAAAACAATTGTTTCCGATTATCGACGAAGCTGTTTTCGTTGCAGGATTAAGACCATGAATTGCAGCAATATCAAGTCCACGAGCGATTTTTTTAGCGAATCCGTCAGAAAAAGCAGAAAGATACGGAAGTTGTTTTTCTTCAGAAAGATGTACAAATTCATCTGTAACTCTGTGCTGGTAAATGAATTTGTACGGCTGGATTATCACGGGTTTCAAATCCGCTTCGCCTGCTGGTTTATTGCCTCCTTCACCGACAATTGAAACTTCGCCGTCCATTGTGAAAACGAAAGTTTCAGTGCCTGCAAACGGCATCGGGGAAGCTCCACAGAGTTTTGCAAGTGTTGAGTGACCTTTTACCTTGCTGATAATTTCCTGTGTTAATTCAGGTCTGAAAAGTGTTGATGAAGTTGTTTTTGTTGCCATAATTTTTTACTCCTTTTTTAATTGTTGAGTTCGTGAAGCATTTCTAAAAATGCCGATTTTCCGTTGTTTTCTGAATGTGTTTCTGTTGAAAATTTAGGCTGATGTGTATTGTTTGCCGTTTTGATATATCCGGACAATTTTTCTGCATCTGCCCTTATTTCTGATTCTGTTTCACCTGAAAGACGTTCTGAAAGTTCGTAAGGAAGTCCTGTTTCATAAGCAATTTTTGACCTTAATAAACTGCGTTCATGAGACAGATTTTTTGATTTCAAATCAGCAATTTCTTTTTCCTGAACACCGATTTTTTCATTAAGTTTTAATGCTTCATCAGGCGGAATATAGCCTTTTATAGCTTCATTGAAATCCTCCTGAGTTTCAATAATTTTAAATTCTTCTGGCATAAAAATTTCTCCTTAATAAGTTATAATCTGTTTCTTTTTTTCCTTTGAATTTGCACAAATCCAGTGAGCAAGACTTACTGATTCAAGAAGTGAAATATCTGCACCCTCCAGAATTGAAGTATATCCGAAACCGCCAGACGAACCTATTGCACGGTGTTCACAGTTTGCGACAGCCTGAGCAAGTGACAGCTGATTTCCGTGACATATACTTCCCTCAAAAAGCTTGCGTTCAAAAAGTGCGTTTGCCTCAATAACTTCCGGAACTTTCGGCAGAACAGCTTTACATTTCACTCCGGCATTTTTCATATCATCAACAAGAATGGTCTGATTGCCTGCACCGTCAATAACCACTTTTTCGGCGAAATTACTACGCAGAAAAGCAATTATCCAGTCATTTCCGTCACGTACCGGACGGCAGTCAATAGCCTCAATAAAAATTTTGCCGTCTGTCGTTTTTACTGCAACGGAAAGCGAAACATTTGCAGTTGATTTTGCGTATTTCACACCGAAAAACAACCGCTTTTTCTGTGGCAGTTCAGGTATGCCGTCAACTGCGTACTGCTCCCATTCTTCACGGCTTATAGCTGATTTCTGGTTATATTGCAGCCACAATCCAAGACGCTGGATATTGTCGTCAACAGTATCTTTTCCCAGTTCTGAGCGGATTGTGCGTTCACTCAAAATAAAGCCAAGTGACGGATTTGTTTCATACCATAAATCAGGATTATGTGCATTTGTCAGTGCCGGAACAGACCATTCTGCCCAGCCTGCATCTTCAGAATTACCACCAAGAATATCACGTCTGAGCAATAAAAAAACAGTTCCGGAAGAAACTGCTGTAGGTGGTGTTCCACACATTAAAGTCTGCGGATTTTTTGAATCGGTAACAACATATTTTAGTGCTGATTCCTGGTCGCCTGTATACTCCTGTGCTTCGTCAATAATGAGCAAGTCATAGCCCTCACCAAGACCGCCCTTGCTTGAACGTGTACGGAAATTTATAACTCCGTCACCGCCAAGCCATTCAATATGCTCCAGCCCCATCTGCTTTGTGGTTTTGAAGTCTTCGCCCTCTGTAAATCCTGCTTTTGCAAGACGTTCAATAATCTTTTCCCAAGCATTATGTGAAGTTGTCGTGCGGTGTGCAGTGTACAGTACTCTTTCGTCGTGAGTTATGGCATAAATCGCACGCATTATCAGGATTTCGGATTTTCCGTTGCGCCGTGGGATTGACCAGCCGAATTTCATATGCACTCATTGTTTTTCTTCATTGAGTGCCATAATATCCTCAAGCATTAGTTCCTGCCATTGCTGTGCAGTGCGTCCTGATTTATTGTAGATTTCAACCGCTTCTGTTCCGAGCGAATCGGTATACGGCAGTATTACGGCGGTTGTCGGGGTCTGCCTGCCAATTCTTTTTTCATTCAATTTACTCCCTCCGTCATAGATTTTTCCAGTCGAAAGTCAACGGCAGAACACGATTTGAAATAAGCTGTGGAGTATTGTCAAACGTTTGTTTTTCCACGATTTTATCAGACTTCTGTCTGTTACAGGTCATGTGTGCGAGTTGCAGATTACCCAGTTCAGACGGGTGACCGCCCTTTGATACAGGTATTATATGGTCAATGCACGGACTTAGAGGGTGCGGAAATTTAAAGCTGAAATCAACGGATTTTCCGCATATTCCGCACACTCTCTGACTTGCATAAATTTTCTTTTTATTTGATTCAAACTGTGAACGCTGTGGTCCGTTGTGGTCGGGTCTTACGTTTGGTTTCGCCATTGTTTCAGCTCCTTTCAGGGATATAAAAATAAGGCTTAAAGCCTTTATCTGCGGTATTTTCTTGTCTTTCCATAGTGCTTTCTGCGAAGTATGTGACTGACATATTCAGAATAATCAGTAATAAAACTTTCCTCAACACAAAGTTCAAACAAAGCACTGTTATAATGCGGTATGTACATTTTTAACCTCCTTAAAATGCTTTTAAAACATAATTTAAAACGCCCTTTTAAGAGCGTTTTAATTTATTTTTACACATCATCCATTGATACAAAGCTTGGATTCCCTGTTACTGCCCTCTTGTATGGTGTTAAACGGTCTTCTAAAGTTACTTCATAATATCCATCTGCCTGTAACATTCTGCAAAGCTTAATATCATTTTCAATAACTTCATCATCCCAACCGTATTCTTTCATTCGTTTTCTAAATTCCTCTTCTGTCATTTCTATCGCCTCCTCATCCGAATTTTCTTTTATATTCCTGAATAATAATATCGCCTATATATTTAGCGATTGGTCTTGGTTCTGGATTATTACAGTATTCTGCCCATGCCTCTGCTATCATTTCTGCATATTTATTTCTATTTGAATTATTAACAGCATACCCTGAAAGCATATCTTTTAATTCTTCTGAAGTAGTATAATCAAATATGGATGTTATATCAGGATTATTTCGTATTCCAAGTAGATTATCAAGCTGATGCCCTATTTCGTGGTCAAGAACACTTTTTATTGTATCACATCCAACAGGACGATGTCTTAGCTTTACTTCATTTTTAAGAATAGAAATAAAATTTTTAGAATTATTTCCAAATTTGTCACTTACTGATATTCCATAAAATTCAGGAAATTCAGGATACTTCGAAATATTTATTCCAGAAAAGCTTTGAGCATTTTCATTTGCAAGTATATTAAAAAGTTTCATATATTTTGTTACATCA
>CAMWKY010000136.1 GCA_947174965.1 uncultured Ruminococcus sp.
ATTGTACACCAATATATAATATATGTGACAGAGCTCATTTTATGCTAAGTTGCAGATTTTATCGTATTTCAGGCAATTTCCAAGACTTCTGAAAACTTAGAGAAATGATACTACTAAACTCAAAGAGATAATTTTATCCCTATCGGGACTATACAAAAAATACCCATGCAGAACTATTCTGTATGGGTTTTCTTATTTATCGGGATATGAGTTATTTATCCAGTTTTGAGGAATTGTTTTTGATATGTTTTCCGATTATTTCAGATACATCGCTGATTGCCATAAATGCGGAGTAGTCGTCATTACTGATAATCTTTCGCAGGGTCGGAACTTCAATACGGGTTACTACACAGTAAAGAACGATTTTTTCACCTGAAATAAGTCCACTGCCCTCCATAAGCGTAACGGTTCTGCCGAGCGTATTATAAATATCGTGAGCTATTTCCTTGCCGTTGTTAGTTATTATCATTACCGCCTTACCCTGTTGCATACCAGTGTTAACAAAGTCCTCTATCTTCGAGACAATAAAATAAGTAAGCAGACTGTACAGCGCACGGTCAAGACCAAAAAGTGTACCTGCCGTAAGATAAATCAGAACATTGAAAAACAGCACAATCTGTCCGACTGAAAAATTAAATTTTCGGCTTATCATAACAGCAACCGCTTCTGTACCGTCAAGACAACCGCCGTTCAGCAGTACCAGTCCTACACCACATCCAAGAAGCATACCACCGAATACAGTAGCAAGCAGTTTGTCGTCTGTCACGTGGTATTCTGTCCTGCCGAAAAATGTAAGCGCAGTAGAAAATACTGCCATAGCGGTAAGCGAACGAAACACAAAGGAACGTTCAAGCTTTTTTCCGCCGATAAAAACAAGTGGAAGATTAAGTGCAAGCGTCATAACGCTAAGAGGTATCGGCGTTTTTGCACTGACTATCATAGCAATGCCCACCATACCCCCGTCCATAATCAGCGCAGGTATAAGTATTTGCTCAAGTGCAAATGCAGCTACAATTGCACCCACTATCAGCACCGCATAATTTAAAATCTGTCGTGAAATCTTATTCTGTAAATTCAAATCAAATATGTCCTTCCTATGATATTTTTTAGTTTATTATTTATATGAAAATAAGCTATACTAATAATAACACAAAACTCAAAAAAAATCAACTGCCTGTCCGAAATTTTCTTATCTGAATAAATTTATCCCTGTTCTTATCAAAAGAGCAGGGATTTATTTTCATTTACTGTAAATAATCGGTCTTAACTGTATACCATTGAAAGCGGCTTCCACGGCTTCCGGTATCATTTCAAATTCTGCAACGAGTGAAGCAGGTTTTTTATCAATATCGTCCTGTAGCATAGGTACAAAGTAATAGTTTTTGCGGTTGAAAAGTTCACCTAAATTCTTTGCAGAGGCTAAAAGGGAATCATTTGAAGCAATTGCAAGCAGAACAGGTTTTCCACTCCGCAGATGCGACTTGACAGCCATTGTTACTGTTCCGTCTGTTATGCCGTTTGTGAGTTTTGCTAATGTATTTGAAGTACATGGAGCGACTATCATAATATCAGTCATGTTTTTTGGTCCTATCGGTTCGGCATCTGCAATTGACATAATAACTTCATGTCCGCTTATATCATTGAGACGTGCTATATTTTCAACATTCGTTCCAAACCTTGTTGAAAGTTTCGCTGTATTTTCCGACATTATCGGAATTATTTCTGCTCCCATAAGTTTAAGCTGTTCAGCCTGCCGGAAGCATCTGTCGAAAGTGCAGAAAGAGCCAGTCATTGCAAAGCCGATTCTTTTGCCTTTGAAAATCTCATTCACCATTGAATCCCCCTTCTGAAAGTATGCCATCTATTGTTTCCGCCACAAATTCTCCTGCTGTTACAGGAGCTGTTTTTCCTGGAAGTCCTAAAGCCCATATAACTTTTTTTCCAAGTTCAGATGCGCTGTCAAAATCAATTCCGCCCGGACGTGAAGCAAGGTCGATAAAAAGTGTATCATCACTGAATTTTTTCAGTGTTTCACGGTTGAAAACAAGTTCAGGAGCAGTATTAAATACAAGTTTGTAATCATATCCCATATTTTTCATGCATACTGATTTTACACCTGTTATACGTGCTTTTGCTGTTCCTTTTGCATTTCGTACAGCAACTGTTATATCAGCTCCGAAGCCTTTCAGTATTTCAGCAAGAGCAGTTCCTATTCTGCCCATGCCCACAATAAGAACAGGCAGTCTGTTAAGAGTTACGGGGAGTTCATCAAGTGCAAGCTGTATAGCACCCTCTGCTGTTGGTATGGCATTTTTAAGACATAAATCCTCACAACTCATATAGTCAATAATCTTGTTATACGGGAATATTTCGTTCAAACGCTTATCATATCTGCCAGTAAATATAAGGCAGTCCTTTTTCATGAAAGTTTTAATCATATCAGTTGTAAGAATATCGCTGGAACATGGTGTATATATATTGTCTTTTTCATCAAGAGGAGGAACAGGAAGCACAACGCAGTCACATGGATTTTCGGGAAAACTGTTTTCCGAAAAATCCGTATCAATTCCGATAACATTCACATCATATATATCAACAAGTTTCTTTGCACAGAAAATCTGTCTCATGTCTCCGCCTGCAATAAGTATATTTATTTTTTTCATACAGTTCTCCATTTCAAAAAAATTATATGAGAATTATATCTCTCTACATTATATGGATTTATGTATGATTTGGTGTATATAAAATTTGCTTATCCTATTGATTTTATGAGAAAGTTTTGGTATAATTATAAAAATGAGATGTAAATTATTATGAAAGGAATGATGTCAATGAAATATATCGGTAAAATGTGTGTATCATGCGGAAAAAAGTTTACTGATGCTGATGATATTGTTGTATGCCCTGAATGTGCGTCACCGCATCACAGAGAGTGCTACAGAAATAACGGAAGATGCGCAAATGAAAATCTTCATGCAAAAGGCTTTGACTGGAATCAGATAAACCGTCCTGTTAAAACTGAAACCGCACAACAAGATGACGGACAAGTTGTTATAAATCTCTCTGAAAGTGTGGAAGATATGCTGAAACAGCCTTTTTTTGCAAAGTCAATGAAAACGGTTGACAAAAACGGCTGTACACTTAAAGAAATTCTTGATTTTGTGCATACAAACCTGCTCTATTATATACCTGTTTTTATGAGGATAAGGGATTTCGGAAAAAGTGTGTCATTTAATCTCATCTGCTTTGTTGCACCGCCTGTTTACTTTGCAAGCAGGAAAATGTGGTTCTGGGCTATACTGACAGCATTTTTAAGTGTGCTTCTGCTTATACCGTTCATGCTTGCCATGCTTGTTTCAGGTGACAATCCTGCAAATCTTTCAGTAGATGCAATCAATGCACTAAGAGTAAACGTCAGCACTATAAATTCGCTTATTGAAATATGCAGGGGTGCGGACTTGTTTATGCGTATAATGCTTTGTCTTTTCGGAAACAGACTTTACTATAATTTTGCGGTAAAATCCATAAAACGAATAAAAGCAAAAAATAATGAGGATATTTCAAGAGAACAGCTTATAAGTGCAGGCGGAGTAAGTTTTACGAATATTATTCTTATTATCTGTATTATATTTATTGTTACTTTTCTGATAATGCTTGCATTGCAGGCAACACTTGAATTTTTATTCTAAGGAGGTTATTTTCATGAAAAAATTATGTGCTATATTTGCCATTATATCATTGCTTGCCTTTACAGGTTGCAGTGATGCTTTGGATATACTGCTTGAAACTGATTCAGAAGTACAGGCTGTAACTGCTGAAATCAGTTCAGAAAGTCAGGTTGAAACAGAGGAAACAACAACTACTGAATCAGCTGAAACAGAAGTGACTACAGAGGAAATAACAACAGTATCGGACGAAATATTCAATGATTATGATGATAATATTGACGTTCAGTATAATTTCCGTACAAAAAAGCAACTGAATCAGCATTTTGAAAAGCACGGCAGTGAATTTGATGATATATTTGATTATGAAACGGCTGAAGACTATGAACAGGGCGCAAGTGATGTTATAAATAATCCTGATGCACTGTATAAAACGGAGCAGGAAGACGGCGACGGCGTTTATTATATCGAATCGACAAATGAATTTGTAATTCTCTCAACGGACGGCTATATAAGAACGTATTTCAGACCACGAGACGGAATAGACTATTTCAACAGACAGTAGGTGATTTTATGAATCAACGGTTGCTATATCTAAGGGAAAAAACATCAAAGCTGACGGAATCGCCGGGAGTTTACATCATGAGAAATGCTGACGGTGATATAATATATATCGGGAAAGCAAAGAATCTTAAAAAGCGTGTTGCAAGCTATTTTCGGGAAAATCCTGACCATACTCCGAAAGTTTCGGCTATGGTTTCAAATGTATATGATTATGATTTCATAGTGACCGACAGCGAATATGAAGCACTTGTGCTTGAATGTAGTCTTATAAAGCAGAATAAGCCAAAATATAATATACTCCTGAAAGATGACAAAGGCTATTATTATATACGTGTTTCAGATGATGAGTTTCCACGCATAACAACTGAAAAAAATATGTCAGCAGGCGGAAAATATCTTGGTGTTTATACAAGCTCAACTATTGCAACAGAAACGGTAAATGAAGCAAACAAAGTTTTCATGTTGCCGACGTGCAGAAAGTGTTTTCCACGTGATTTCAGAAAAGAACGTCCGTGCCTTAACTATCACATAAAAATGTGTATGGGAGTGTGTACGGGAAAAATCAGCAGGGAAACATATCAGAAAGCAGTTGATGATGCTGTAGAGTTCATAAAATCGGGCGGTGCTACAGCTATTGAGCGTATAGAACAGGAGATGTATAAGGCATCTGAAAATCTTGAATTTGAAAAAGCATCTATATTGAGGGACAGAATTATTGCCATAAAAAAATCATCTGAAAAACAGAAAGTGATAAACAGCGGAGTAAATTGTGCTGATGTTATCGGAACTGCTGAATTTTATGACAAAGTATGTATTTCCGTGCTTATGTACCGCAATGAAAGACTTACTGACAAGGCAGTATTTGAGCTTGAAAAGTCTGATACTGATATTCTAAGTGACTTTATATGCAGATTTTACCACGAAAGACAGGATATTCCGAAAGTTATAATTATTGACCATATTCCCGAAGATGCGGAACTTATTCAGAATTTTCTTGAAAAGCAGTCGGACAGGAATATAAAAATCCACTGTCCGAAAAAGGGCAGGCTTGCTGATTTACTGCGACTTGCAAAAAATAATTCTGCCGAATATATGGCACTCAAAAACAGTCGTACAGGAAAAGAAGTCATCGCACTTGAACAGCTTGGAAAAATACTCGGTCTTGAGAATACGCCGAAATATATTGAAGCTTACGACATATCCAATCTTTCGTCGGAGTCAATGGTTGCAGGCATGGTTGTATTTGAGAACGGCAGACCGCTGAAAAAAGCGTACAAACATTTTACTGTAAAGGAGCAGGAATATCAGAACGACTACGGCAGTATGAGGGAAGTTCTGAAACGCCGTCTGCTCCACATAGTAAATCAGGACGGCGACGAATATTTCAACCGCACTCCCGATTTGATTCTGCTTGACGGCGGAACAGGTCATGTTCATGCAGTTGAACCGATTCTGAAAGAGCTTGCACTTGATATTCCTCTTTTCGGCATGGTTAAGGACAACAAGCACCGTACAAGAGCAATTGCAACAGGGGGCAAGGAAATACAGATAAATAATTTGCAGTCGGCATTTAACCTTGTAACGCAGATTCAGGACGAAGTACACAGATATTCTGTAAGATTCATGCACGGAAAACACAGAAAAAAAACGTACTCATCAGAACTTCTTGCAGTAAAAGGCATAGGCGAAAAGAAACTTGCAAAGATTATGATGAAATACAAGACAAAGGAAAGTCTTGCAAATGCAACTCCCGAACAGCTTGCCGAAACAGCAGGAGTGAGCATAGAAACGGCACAGAATCTATACGAAGTTATACAGAATATGTAAATATAGAAAAAATTTTGTCTTATTTCACATATTTTCAAAAATAGGTAGACAAACTAAAAAAAATAGGTTATAATATAAAATATATGATTACAAC
>CAMWKY010000137.1 GCA_947174965.1 uncultured Ruminococcus sp.
GAGAACAACTCCGCCGATTATTTCAAGTATGCTCATAAATTTGACCTCCATAAATATTATAACACTGCCAAAGCCGATTATTTCAGATAACAATTTTATTATATCATAAAACCAAGCAATTTGCAAGTGTATTATATTGAAAAAGCGCAAGAACTTTTGTGTATATTTTTGTATAAATCTCACAATAATATATTTTTGTCCGTGTGAATATAATTCATAAGAAATAACTTTAAGGAGAAAATACCATGACGGACAAGACTATAAAAAAAGACCACAATATCATAATCGAAAATCGCCAGAGCATGAGCATTTCAGGTATAACAGACGTTGACAGTTTTGACGAAAAAGCAATCTGCCTTTACACTCAACTTGGCGAACTTACAATTCAGGGACGTGAACTTCATATCGATTCCATGAGCGTTGAAACAGGTGACATGACAATAACAGGCGATATATGGGCGGTAATCTATGGCGACCGTGACAGAAAGAATCCCATTTCAGCACTCGGGAGACTTTTCAGATGAACGTCCCCGAAACTTTTTTCACCATTCAGGAAGAACTTTTTCTGTTTCTGTTTTCATGCCTTGCAGGAGTTTTTATAGGCATATTCTATGATATTTTCCGCACGCTCCGCATCATGATTCCGCATAACTCTTTTTTTGTTGTGGCAGAAGATGTTGTTTTTCTCTCGTGCTATACTGTATTTCTCATATCATTTGCATCTGTTCAGGCTCGTGGCGAACTAAGATTTTATTTTATAATCGGAAATGCAATCGGTTTCACTCTCTATTTTTTTACAATAGGAGTTTTTGTTATACGCACATTCAGAAAATTCTTTGGTTTTATAGGTGCTTTGTTTGCTCCGATAAAAGCTATATATATAACTATATGTAAAAAAGCACGGTGTAAATTTGTTGAAAACTCCAAACTTTTCATAAAACCCATAAAAAAATGTAATTTGCTCTTGCAAAATGATAAGCATTTGTTGTATAATATAAGAGAATCTAAAAAGAGAAAGAACGTGAATATTGTTGCCCAAAACAAAAACAAAGAAAAAAAAAGAAAAGCCCGTAAAGCTGAAAGATAAAAAGGGCTTGTTTAACTGGAGTCTTGTAAAAATCACGGCAACTGCTATGATTATAGTATGTACCGCACTGCTTATAACAACAGAACAGGACTGCAACAAAAAAGAACGTGAGCTTGCACATATTCAAGCAAAAATTGATGAATACAGCATTGAAAATGAAGACTTGAAAAGGACACTTGAAAGTGATGACTTATCGGCGTACATGGAAAAAGTCGCCCTTGAGGAATATCACTATGCTTATCCCGATGAAAGACGTTTTTATGATACATCAAGAGATTAATTTTGATATTATTTTAAGGAGTTATAAACATTTATGCAGGTTGAAATTGGAAAAATTTATACAGGTAAAGTAAAAGGTATTGCGCAATACGGTGCTTTTATTGAAATTGACGGCGGTGCAACAGGTATGGTACATATATCGGAAATCGCTAACACATTTGTCAATGAAATCCGTGAGCATCTTTCAGAGGGGCAGGAAGTTAAAGTCAAGGTTATCAATATCAATGAGCAGGGCAAAATAAGTCTGTCCATTAAAAAAGCTCTCAATGAAACCGAAAACAACAGTGAAAAAAGAAAGCCTGCTCCGAACAGAGAACGCAAGAGTAAGCCTCTTATATATGAGCCGAAAAAAGTTGTCCCGCAGTCTGAAATGAGTTTTGAAGATATGATGAGCCATTTCAAACAGTCAAGCGAGGAGAAAATAAGTGACCTGAAAAGAAGTACAGACAGAAAAAACAAGACAAAAAGAAAATAATGTTTTACAGCTCTCCTTTTTCGGGGAGCTATATTTGTATAAAATGACAGTTTTTCACTTTGATTTTTGTAATCTATGGCAGATTATATTGACATAGCTTTTTGGATTTGTTATAATTAGGATTATAATATATTAAGGAGATGTGCATTTCTGCACACTGAATTTATGAAAAGAGACAGATTCAAAAGGCTTATTTCTTTTGCGCTCGCTTTAATCCTTCTTGGAATTTTAACAGGTGCTTTTGCATTTGTATGGTACAGATATTACAGTGAAGCTATAGTCCTGCCTTATTACAGACGTGGCAACTGGGTGCTTATCGGTATGTACTGTATATTGATATGGCTGTTTTTCAAAGCTTACGGCGGTTTCAAGCTCGGCTATCTCAAAAAAACTGATATGCTGTATTCTCAACTTATTTCTATGGTATGTGTTGATTTTGTTGCATATTTTCTTATAAGTCTTATCGGACGGCATTTCATGTCACCGTCTCCCATGATTACGCTGACTTTTGCAGATTTTGGCATAATATCACTATGGACGCTTATAACAAGCAAAATATACTTTATTATATATCCCCCCCGAAAACTCATTATACTTTATGGAAGTAATCAGGCGGCATCGCTTGTCATGAAAATGAGCAAACGTGTAGACAAGTATATGATATGTGAGTCAATAAGCATAAATGAACCGCAAAACAGAATAAAGGAGCTTATATTGAAATATGAGGGTGTAATTATATGCGATATTTCGGCAGAACAGCGCAACGATTATCTCAAATTCTGCTTTGAAAACTCGAAACGTTCGTATATAGCCCCGAAAATTTCAGATATTATAATAAGAGGTGCAGACGATATAAGACTTTTTGACACTCCCCTGCTCCTTTGCAGAAATTACGGTCTGGACTTTGAACAGCGTTTTCTGAAACGTGCGTTCGATATAGTATTTTCAGTCATTGCGCTGATTCTGCTGTCTCCCTTTATGATTTTATCGGCAATAGCTGTAAAAGTATATGACGGTGGTACTGTATTCTATAAGCAGAAGCGTCTTACAATAGACGGCAGGGAGTTTTATATATACAAATTCCGCAGTATGATAGCAGATGCCGAAAAATCGGGTACTCCACAGCTTGCATCTGAAAACGACCCACGCATAACACCTGTCGGAAAATTTCTGCGCAGTACAAAACTTGATGAACTGCCACAGCTTCTGAATATACTCAAGGGTGAAATGTCGGTAGTTGGTCCACGTCCCGAACGCCCCGAACTTACAAAGCTGTATAAGCAGGAGATGCCCGAATTTGAGTTCAGACTGAAAGTGAAAGCAGGTCTTACGGGGTATGCACAAGTTACTGGTGTATACGATACAACACCATACGACAAGCTTAAAATGGACTTGATGTACATAGAAAACTACTCATTTCGCATGGATTTGCAGATAATTCTTATGACTATAAAAATAATGCTGTTTCCCTCTGAAACAAATGAGCATAAGGGAATAACAGACAAAAGAAAGGATATAAAATGAAAACAACAGCAGTTATAATGGCAGGCGGTAAAGGTGAGCGTTTCTGGCCTAAAAGCAGAACATCAAAGCCAAAGCAGTTTCTCTCACTTACATCAGACGGCGAAACAATGATTCAGAAAACTGTAAAAAGACTTATGCCGTTGGTTGATATGGAGGACGTTTATATCGTCACAAACTCCGCATATACAGAACTTGTAAAAGAACAGTTGCCCGATATTCCGCAGGAAAATATACTTGCAGAACCGTGTGCAAGAAATACAGCACCGTGCATAGCGTTCGCATCTGCCGTAATCAAGAGGAAATATGATGATGCAGTCATGCTTGTACTCCCCTCCGACCATCTTATAAATAATGACGTGCTTTACGCTGATACACTGAAAAAGGCTGTTTCTGTTGCAGAGCAGGGCGAAAATCTTGTTACAATCGGCATAACACCGACATACGCTGAAACAGGCTACGGCTACATCAATTTCGGTGACGAAAAAAATGGTGCGTATATTGTAGAGAGATTTGTTGAAAAACCTGATTTTCCGACTGCTGAAAAATATCTTGCATCAGGCAGATATTTATGGAATAGTGGTATGTTTATATGGAAATTATCGTCAATCATGAATAATATCAGAAAATTCATGCCTGATATATATGACGGTGCAATGAAAATCGGTGAATCTTTCGGCAGTGATGACTTCAATACCGTTTTAAACCATGAATTTGAATTATTCCGCAGTGAATCGATAGACTTCGGCATCATGGAAAAAGCAGACAACATATACACTCTGCCGTCAGGTTTCGGCTGGGACGACGTAGGAAGCTGGCTTGCGATTGAGCGTATCAATGATACAGATGCAGACATGAACTATATTGAGGGTGATGTTATTGCCGAAAATACACATCATACTACAATATGCGGAGGAAACAGACTTGTTGCTGTCGTAGGTATTGACAATATAATTATAGTGGACACTGAAGATGCCGTGCTTGTATGCTCAAAAAACAGCACGCAGGATATAAAAAAAATAATCGCCCGACTTAAAGAACAGGGCAGAAATGATTTAGTTTAAAGGAGTAACAAAATGAAAAACGCACTTATTACAGGTATAACAGGACAGGACGGCTCATATCTTGCTGAACTTCTTCTTGAAAAGGGTTACAATGTTTACGGAATATGGCGACGCAAGGCTACAGCAGATTACGGAAATATCGCACATCTCAAAGACAAGGTAACACTGATTTATGCCGATATGACTGACCCCGTTTCACTTATTTCAGCTATGAGAATATCGCAGGCGGACGAAGTGTATAATCTTGCGGCACAGTCATTTGTTGCGACAAGCTGGGACACTCCGCTTGGTACGGCTGATATTGATGCAATTGGTGTAACAAATATGCTTGAGGCAATCCGACTTGTGAAACCTGATGCAAAATTCTATCAGGCATCTACTTCTGAAATGTTCGGACTTGTACAGGAAACTCCGCAGAAAGAAACTACTCCGTTCTACCCACGCAGTCCATACGGTGTAGCAAAATTATACGGTCACTGGATTACAAAAAATTACCGTGAAAGCTATGGTATATTCGCCTGTTCGGGTATACTGTTCAATCACGAAAGTGAAAGACGTGGCATAGAGTTTGTCACAAGAAAGATTACTGATGCAGTTGCAAGAATAAAGCTTGGTGTACAGGATTATGTTGAACTGGGCAACATGGATTCAAAGCGTGACTGGGGTCACTCAAAAGACTATGTGCGTGCAATGTGGCTCATGCTCCAGCAGGACAAACCTGACGACTATGTAATTGCAACAAATGAAACACGTACAGTCCGTGAATTTGTTGAGACTGCATTTTCACACGTCGGAATTAATGTTGAATGGCAGGGTACAGGGGTTGACGAAATCGGCATAGACAAAGCAACAGGAAAGACTATTGTCAAGATAAACAAGAAGTTTTTCCGTCCTGCCGAAGTTGATATTCTGCTTGGAAATCCTGAAAAGGCTGAAAATGTACTTGGTTGGAAACGTGAAATTTCATTCTCTGAACTTGTTGAACGCATGGTAAACAATGACTTGGAACTTGTCGAGAAAGAAATCAGGACAAAAGAAATTTTAGGCTGATTTCAAGGGATTATGGGGTTAAATATGAAAAAACTTTTACAAAATTTATGGTTTTATGCAATAAAACTTCCTGTTATGGCTGTAATATTGTTTATTGGCAACACGTGGAAAGTATGGCTTTTCGGAGCAATCATGCTTTTAGTGGTATTTTTCTCAATACTTACAGAAAATGCCGTGATATTAATGGTATCTCTGACTTTAATTTCCGCAATACCATTATGTTACTATATAAAAGAACTGATATGCCTGATTAAATTCACACGTCACGGCATAAAAACACAAGGTACAATATGGTTTGTAAATCCTTTGCGCAGAAGTTCAAGGGGATATGTTCAGGTACATTTTACAGATGAAAGCGGTACTGAATACGCACCGGAAATAGATAACTGGCTGATATTTCCGTCAATGACAGTCAATAAAAAAATTTCTGTCATATACGACAAAAACAATCCCGAAAATGCCTGTTTATCAGTGAAATCAGTCATAGAAAAAGTCATATCGGCTATATTGTCAATGTGCTTGTTTGTACCGTTTTTGATAATGCTGATAGGAGGTATTTCATGAAAAAGATAAAAGATTTTATTATAAGTATTCCGATATGGGTAAAAATACTTATCTGTTCAAATATGTTTTTTGTCTGTATTTTTATTGCCATACTTACTGAAAATCC
>CAMWKY010000138.1 GCA_947174965.1 uncultured Ruminococcus sp.
ATATCATCTACAACTAATATGTTTCTGCCCTGAATCTTTGAAAACCTTTCAATTTCTTCAGAACTTGAGAAATCAAGATAATTCTGAATATAACGTCTGTATTTAGGTTTTACATTCTTTGCAAGCGAAAAATAATCAAGTTCTTTGATAGCAGGAATAATATATTCCTCTGCATATTTTTTCATCTGATTATACTTGTTCAAATCATCAACTGTATCAGCTTCCAGCATATCCCAGTCAAAACCTATTTCGGTAGGTGCTTTCTTAACAAGTTCAAAACTTACTTTCTTCATGTCTCTGGAGGTATAATCGCCTATAACAGAAATCATCTTTGCTACAAGTTTACTTCTCTCCGAAACAGGATAAACAAAACAATCAATATCATACATTCCAATCCTTTTATCCAGTTCACCTAATGGAAGTTCTATAAATTGTGTAAGTTCCAAATCAGAAATTTTCTTGTCACTAAGTCCCTTGATGTAATGTATAAATTCAGTTCTCTGCTTAGATGATGCTGTATTTTTAAACATATAGCCAAACCAATAAATATGATTTCTGATAGAAGAAACATATAATTGTGGTGATGATATTTCGATTATATCTGTAGGAAGACTATATCTGTAATCAAATACATAATCACCATCATCAAGTCTGATACCGCCATAAATATATTTTTTCATATACAGTTACCCCATGTTATTTTTGAATAAAAGGTTGTGCAGAGCAATTCCGCACAACCTTTTAAATTATATCAGAGTTTTACAAATCTTCTTACTGTACCATCGCCAGCCTTACCGCAGAATATAGCTTTAGGTCTTGCCCATACAGTGCCATCTTCAATCTTCTTGTATATAACAAGTTCTTCGTTGTTTTCACTATGACGAGCCATTGTCATAACTTCATATTCTCCGCCTTTGTAGTGACGGTATCTTGCACCTATTACAACTTCTGTTTCAACATCAACAGGTGCTTCCTCCTGCTTTACTTCAGCAGGTTGTGTATTTACAATATCATCAGAAACTATAATCATAGCCGAGAACGGTGGCATATGAATATGCGCATTGCCGTTGTTTACATCAATCTGATTTGCATTCACTACATCAACAAGTGCAGAAAGATGTGTATTGAAATTGAAATCATACTGATAATCAGCAAGATTAAGCGCAATATATACAGTCTGGTCGCCCTGTACTTTCTTGAAAAGCAACTGCTGGTTAGTAATCTGTAATCTTTCATAGCTTCCTGTTCTAAGTGCAGGATATGCACGGTAGATGCGTCCGAGCTTTACAATGTGCTTGTAAAGGTTGGTATTTTCACGCTCCATATCAGCAAGATAAAGACATGGACGGAGACCGTCATCAGAATTATTTTCCTTGCGTCCCTGAATACCGTATTCACTGCCGTAGTAAATTGACGGAATACCGGGCATACAGTACATAAGAGTATAGATAAGCGGAAGATGCGCAGGATTGTTTACAGTGCTTGCAAGTCTGTTTACGTCATGGTTGTCAACGAAATTATAGAGGTTGATATTTCTGTAAATACCACCATTTGCACCTGACTGACGATTGATTGAATAGTCAATCTCATAATAGTTCTTGTCATTGTGTGATGAGTAGATACCCTTATAGCACTCATAGTTTGTTACGCTGTCAAGCATTTCAGGATTAGCCCATCTGTTATAGTCACCGTGAATAATTTCACCCATAAGCCAGAAATCACGCTTTTTGCCTTTACAGAAATCACGGATTCTCTTAAAGAAATTGAAGTCGATACAGTCAGCAGCATCAAATCTGATACCGTCAATTCCGAAATGTTCAATCCAGTAATTTACAGCATCAATAATATGGTCACATACACCAACATTGCGGAGATTGAGTTTTACGAGATTATAGTGACCGTTCCAGCCTTCATACCAGAATGGGTCACCGCACGGAGACTGTCCGCCGAAGTTGAGATTCTGAAACCAGTCACAATAGCCTGAACCCTGCAATTTTTCCTGAACATCAACAAACTGCGGAAACTTTCTGCCAACGTGATTGAATACACCATCAAGAATTACTCTTATACCAGCTTCATGAAGTTTGTCGCATATTCTCTTGAATGAATCGTTGTCACCAAGACGACGGTCAATTTTCTTGTAATCAACAGTATCATAACCATGCTCAACAGATTCAAAAACAGGTCCGAAATAAACGGCATCAACGTTCATTTCTTTAAGGTGCGGAATCCATTCAATAACCTTATCAAGACGATATGTTATTTCATTGTTGCTGAAATCATTGAATTTAGGCGCACCGCAGAATCCAAGCGGATAAATGTGATAGATTATGGCATTATCGTACCAATTCATTTTTAAACTCTCCTTATTTGAAATTATTTTTTGCTTCCCTCAATAAAATAGGTAGCTTCCATATCTGCAACATGAAGTGCAAAAGCAAGCGGGTACATTTCCAGTGCTTTACCGATAGTATTCTGGTCTTCACAGCCTGAAAAACCCATATGCCAGCGTATTGCGCAAGCTTCATCACGTGTAAGTCTGCCCTCGCCGTAAAGATAACCCGATATTATATAGACAGATTTTTCTCCGTGACCGTATGGAAGTTTGTCGTCAATAGTAAAAACAGGATATTTTTCCCATTTGCCTGTTTCATCATTTTTGCGGTTGCGCAGTTCTGTTGTGTAGAAATTCACCTTGCAAATATCATGAAGCAGTGCAACTATTGCAATGGATTCATCTGAAAAATCCATTTCATAGAGTTCTTTTGTGCGTGGACGTGACAAATAGTCTTTCAGACAATGATAAACGTTGACACTATGTTCAACAAGTCCGCCCTCATAAGAACCGTGAAAACGTGTACTGCATGGAGCTGTAAAAAAGTCAGATTTTTTAAGATATTCCAACAGCTTATCTGCTCCTGCACGCTTTATATTTTCGGTATATATAGAAATAAACTCCTCTTTTTTCGTCATGTAAATCACTCCTTTCATAGTACATAGCAATATTAATTATATCACAAAAAAACTTTCAATTCAAGTATATTTTGTGAACAATATAAATTTTTTGTAAAATTATGATATTTTCAGTATATTTTTCAGTGCTTTTTCTGATTTTTTGTCCCCCTGCTTGTATGCTTTCATATACCAGTAAACCGCTTCGAGCAGGTTTTTTTCCGTACCGAAACCACCTCTGTAACATGATGCGAGATTATATTGTGCCTGTATATTCCCATGTTCAGCGGACTTTCTGAAACATTCAAAAGCCTTTTCAAGATTTTTCTCCGTACCTTTTCCGCTGTAATAACAACCGCCAAGCATATTCTGCGCCACGACATAGCCCATTTCAGCAGCTTTTTTATAACATTCAAATGATTTGACTGAATCAGCTTCAGTTCCTATGCCATTTTCATAAAAATAACCAAGATTGCTGTATGCTACTATAACTCCCTGTTCGGCGGATTTACTGCACCATTCAAACGCAAGCTTGAAATCCCTTAATGTGCCTATGCCCTGAAAATAACACACACTCACCGCATTTTGTGCTTCTGCGTTCCCCTCCTCTGCCGAAAGAAGAAACCATTTGAAAGCCTTTGAATAGTCTATCTCTGTACCGTTTTTACCATAGAAATGATTATCACCCATATGAAATTTTTCCTGCGGACTGAATTTCTGGTTAATCATACTGACTAAATCTTTCAGGTCTTTAATTATATCATCAGCCATATAACGAGTCTCCTTAAATGTGTTGAAAAGCCCTGCCCGAAAGCAGAGCCTTTCTGTTATATATTATTTTTTCTTTATTGTAAATGCGCTGTTGTGTATTTTTGAAGCATCAAAGCCCTTTTTCTCCTGTTTTTTGCGGAAAGGCTTTTTCTTTGATTGTTCTTTCTGCTTCTTTTCTTCCTCATCATCAAGACGCATTGTGAGTGAAATTCTGTTTCTTTTCACATCAACATCAATAACTCTTACTTTTACAACTTCACCTACTTTTACAGCTTCAAGAGGGTGCTTTATATAGCCTGCACAAATCTGTGAAATATGTACAAGTCCGTCCTCGTGTACGCCAATATCAACAAATACACCAAAATCAATGATGTTGCGGACAGTTCCCATAAGTTCCATGCCGACTTTAAGGTCTTTTATTTCCATGACATCACCGCTTCTGAGAAGTGGAGGAGGAAGTTCGTCACGCAAATCACGTCCTGGCTTTTCAAGTTCGCTTATGATGTCTGTAAGAGTTGGTACACCTATTCCCGATTTTTCGCTTATAACGTCAATTCCTACTGATTCAGCTTTCTTTGATATTCCCGAAGCACCTTTGCCTGAAATATCAGCAAGAGTAAATCCACATTCTGTAAGAAGTGCAGTTGCAGCATTATAGCTTTCAGGGTGAACAGCTGTATTGTCAAGCGGATTTTTTCCGTCACGCACTCTTAAAAATCCTGCACACTGTTCAAATGCCTTTTTACCAAGTTTTGGCACTTTAAGAAGTTCTTTTCTGTCATTGAATCTGCCGTTTTCCTCACGGTATGCAACAATATTCTTTGCAACAGCAGAGTTTATTCCTGCAACATATGAAAGAAGTGAAAAAGATGCTGTATTCAAATCAACACCGACAGAGTTTACGCAATCTTCAACGACACCGGAAAGAGCATCATTCATGCGTGCCTGCGGCATATCATGCTGATACTGTCCGACACCTATAGCCTTCGGCTCAATTTTTACAAGTTCAGCAAGAGGGTCCTGCAAACGTCTTGCAATTGAAACGGCACTTCTAAGTGATACATCATATTCAGGAAACTCCTCTGCGGCAAGCTTTGATGCTGAATATACAGATGCTCCGGCTTCGCTTACAACCATATAGCTTATATTCTGCGAAACTTCCTTGAGAACATCAACCACAAACTGTTCTGTTTCTCTTGATGCCGTACCGTTTCCGATTGATACTACTGTAACGCCATGCTGTTCTATCAGCGACTTTATTTTATTTTTTGACTTCTTATATTCGCCCTCTGAATGTGTAACATAGATTACTGTTGTATCAAGCACTTTTCCTGTATAGTCGATAACTGCAACTTTACAGCCTGTTCTGTAGCCCGGGTCAAGTCCGAGAATCACACTGTTTTTAAGCGGTGACTGAAGAAGAAGCTGACGAAGATTTGAAGCAAATACTTTTATTGAATCTTCAGCAGCTTTTGCTGTCATCTCTGAACGCACTTCACGTTCAATTGATGGAAAAATAAGTCTCTTATAGCTGTCCTCTGATGCAGTGCGCACAAGTTCTCCGCATGGATTATTTGCTTTTATGTACTTGCTGAAAATAATATCAGTAGCAACAGATTCATCAAGAGTGAGTGAAACTTTGAGGAATCCCTCTTTTTCTCCTCTGTCAAGTGCAAGTACACGGTGATTGAGTACCTTTGAAACAGGCTCTGTATATTCATAATAGTTGATATATACATTGTCATTATTTTCGGGGTCAGATGCCTTGCATACTATTGAACCCTTTTCACCTGCGGCTGAACGGAGTTTTTTACGAATATCAGCATCATCTGAAATATCCTCTGCAATTATATCTAATGCACCTTGTATTGCTGATTTTACATCTTCAACACCTTTTTCCGCATCTATAAAAGCAGCTGCCTCATCTTCCGGATTTACTGCATTGTCCTGATTCATGATAATCAAAGCAAGCGGTTCAAGTCCTTTTTCTCTTGCAACACTGGCACGTGTACGGCGTTTCGGCTTGAACGGACGATAAATGTCCTCAACCTCAACTAAAGTCATTGCAGATGCAATTGCATTTTCAATTTCAGGAGTCATTTTCTCCTGTTCTGTGATAGCATTTCTTACTTCTTCCTTACGCTTTTCAAGATTTCTTAAATAGATAAGTCTGTCATAAAGTTCACGAAGTATCTGGTCATCAAGTGAGCCTGTGAGTTCTTTACGGTAACGTGCGATAAATGGGATTGTTTTGTCGTCATCAATAAGAGCAACTGTATTGTCAACCTGTTCCTGTCGGAGTGAGAATTCCTGTGCAAGAGTTTTGTTAATATCCATAATTCAAATTCCTTTCTTT
>CAMWKY010000139.1 GCA_947174965.1 uncultured Ruminococcus sp.
AACTTATAGAGGTGATTACTATGGATTTATTCTCTATTTTCAAAGGCGGAAAATATTTTGATAAACATATTCAGCCAAAATGTGATTATTGTCAGTTCGGCAGACGTGCAAAAGACGGAGAAAAGGTTATCTGTGAAAAAAGGGGTCTTGTGCAGAGAAATGATTCATGCTTTAAGTTTGTGTACTCTCCACTTAAAAGAATACCTGTAAAACAGCTTAATTTCGTGGGAAGTCTTGCTGACGAGGATATTTATACAGAATCTGCAAGCGATATTGAAGAAAAACAGAAAGAACTGCTCAAAGATACTCCTCCGAAAGATGACAGTAAAAAAACTGTTGAGGAAAAAGCAGAAGAAACAACTGTTGAGCCTGAAAATGCTGTCAAGGAATCTTCTGACACAGTTGCAGACGAAACAGTCAATGTCGTTGAAACTGTGGAAGAAGCAGTCAGTGCTGATAAAGTTGCAGAAGAAATTGCTGATGCTGAGGAGTCAACAGAAAATACAGCTGAATAACTAATTTGGCTGTTCGGTGATTAATGCTCTAACTGTTTTTACTGAAAAGCAGTCGGAGTTTAAGGAAAAAATCCTGTTAAAAGAAAAAATATTTAATCAGGATAAAAATTCAATAAAAAAAATAATCGTATTTGCCTTGTTAGTTATATTAATTGTTTCAGAATTTGCATTATGTATAGAACACTCAATGCGCCGTGCTGTTGTGAGTTTTGAAGGAGTTTCATTTGACGGAATGTTATTTGCGCCTTGCACTAACTATGTGCTTACAAATGAACTTGATACATCTAAATTAATATGCAAATCTGAGGACGGAGGCTGGAGAATCTATGCTGTTAATGGTTACGAGAAAAATCTTGACTATATCCGTGCGCAGTCTTTTATGAATGGTCATTGGTATGAGAGAGTAGAATGAAAACGGCAGATATAAGGTGATTTCTATGTCAATAAAATACGGAAAGAAAATCAAGGTAGGAAATGGCAGTCTTAATGTTTACACAGAGGGAAACGGAACACATACAATTGTTATATTATCAGGTGCGGGCGTTACTTCTCCTGTTCTTGAATATAGACCACTTTATCGCAAACTTTCGGACACCTACAAAATAGCTGTTGTTGAAAAATCAGGTTACGGAATGAGCGATAGTACGGGTACGGAGCGTTCAGTGCAGAACATGGTGAAAGAAAGCCGTGAGGCACTGCTTGGAGCAGGCATAAAACCGCCATATATCCTTGCGGCACATTCATACTCTGGTTTTGAGGCTATTTATTGGGCAAATACTTTTACAGATGAAGTCACTGCTGTTTTAAGTATTGATATGGGAATCCCTGAAACTGCTTTGGAAATGGAAAAAGTTCTTACACCAAAGAAACGTACTGCAATGATTAACCGTAATAAAAGGCTTTATGCAAAAATTCAAAAGAAAGGTTTTCTTGCAAAACTGCTTAAAAAATTTACTGTAGATGCTTCTGGCTTGCTTTCCTCTGACTATCTTAATAATGACGAAAAGAAACTCTATGAAAAGCTTTTCTATAAAAATCTCACGAATGAAGAAATATTTGAAGAAAATATCATGATGACTGTCAATGCAAAATCCGCATCAGATACAGGACATCTGAAAGTCCCTTCATTTTTCTATATCAGTGATATGAAAGTTCCTGTAAAGCACGGTTCATGGCGTGAATCTGGCATTAATTATGCAAAAAGTATTAATGCTAAATATATACTGACTGATAAAGGTCACTTTATGTACTCAAAAATTCCCGAACAAATGGCGAATGATTTCAAAGACTTTTTAAAAAATGTTATCAAATAACTACATTATTCGCTATGTTGTCAACCGCAAACCCACCAGCTTTAGACAAGGAGTAATTATGACTGTATTATTTACAACTGAACGCTTATCAGTGAGAAAGTTTGTTCCTGATGATTACAATGATTTAGCAGATATTTTAACTGATGTTGAAGTAACTTATTTTGAGCCTTATGAAACTTTTACAAGAGAAGCTTGTATTCAGGAAGCAATAAATTTCTCAAAAAGCACAGAGTTTTTTGCAGTTGTCTTAAATGATAAAGTTATAGGAAAGATATATTTTTCAGACAAGGGCTTTGGCAGTTATGAAATAGGATATACATTTAACAGAGCTTTTCAGGGTAAAGGGTACGCTTATGAAAGTGTTTTCGGAATGATGAAATATGCTTTTTCAACTCTTGGTGTACGCCGTATTTTTGCTGAAATAGATTCAAGAAATACAAAATCTTTAAAACTTGTTGAGCGGATTGGAATGCGAAAAGAGGCAGAACATAAAGAATTGTTTCCACGAAAGGAAAACAATAATATTTATAATGATTGTTATGTTTATGCAATTCTGAAAAAAGAATTTAAAGGTTAAGTCATAACAGAAATTTAATATGCGGGTGTGGTGAAATTGGCAGACACGCAAGATTTAGGTTCTTGTGCCGTAAGGCGTGCAGGTTCAAGTCCTGTCACCCGCACTTTTATATGAAAATTACAGTAAAACTTCCGTTTTTTCCGGAAGTTTATTTTTTTTTGCATACTTGTACAGCCTGCTGAATATATTTTTACAAAGTGTTTTTTTAGGAGGTCACTATGGATTTTAAAATTAACAGGGAAACTATTCCCGCTTCGGAGCTTATTTATAGTGGTATTCAGGAACAGGGGATAGAGCTTGATTATATTCTCCCTGATTATTACCCCGATATTTTCAGACTTGTGAAATGTGAAGTCATTCCGGTTATAACAGACAGTTCAATTAATGGCGACAGGCTTTCTTATGAACTTCAATGCGATATACGTCTGCTTTATTGCAGTGAGGACGGAAAAAATCTGCAATGTATAACACAAAGACAGAATTTTTCAAAATCTGCTGAACTTGGCAGAAGTGCAGATTCTCCTGAAATTCAGCTGTCGGCAAAGACAGACCATGTAAACTTCAGGGCAGTGAATAAACGTCGTCTTGATGTGCGAGGTGCTGTATCAGTGAAAATATCTGTTATGGGCGAAAAATCGCAGGAAGTTATATCAGATGCCTTCGGAATGAACATTCAGCTAAAAAAAATACCTGTAAAATACGCCTCAAAAAAAGTGACAGCTGAAAAAGTAATCCAGCTTTCAGAGGAGACAGAACTTTCACCGGCACAGCCGTCTGTATCTAATATAATACGTTCAGAATGTAGTGTAAGTGAGTGTGAAAAGAAGATAATTTCGGGAAAAATACTTGCAAAAGGTGATGTAAATGTAAAGTTGCTGTATTCAAGTGAAAATTCCATTGAATCTATGGACTTTTCAATGCCATTCAGTCAGATTATTGATGTTGATGAGGTTGATGAGACTTTTGAATGTTCGGTGTCAGCAGATGTAACAAGCTGTAATATTACGCTTTCAGCCGACAAGGACGGTGAAAACCGTATGCTTAAATTTGAGCCTGAACTGAAAATAAGATGTCGTGCTGTAAAGTCGTCTGAAATTATGATTGTTTCAGATGCCTACTCA
The DNA here is from genome assembly GCA_947174965.1 of uncultured Ruminococcus sp. Lineage (GTDB taxonomy): Bacteria > Bacillota > Clostridia > Oscillospirales > Ruminococcaceae > Ruminococcus. The sequence goes on from CAMWKY010000139.1 coordinate 3,527, forward strand.
ACAGTATATCCTTGTGACATTGATTTTTCGTCCGTTCAGGCAGAACAGCCCCCGACCGTATACAATGAGAATTTCAGGCATAATGCAAAGCTTGCGGAGGGTGAATCTGTTCCGAAAAATATATATGCAATGTGGTGCAGTCCGAAAAATATAAACACACGTATCGGAAATGACCGAAAATCTGTTATAATATCGGGAATGATTACCTATTCTATGGCTTGCAATGATTCAAGTGGAAATATATCCATGCCAGACCGTGATGAAGCATTTGAAGAAACAATTGAAATAGGTGACGAACTTTCGGGCAGTTTTTCTGTTGATATAACAAAAATATCTGTTTCATATAATATAACATCAGACGGCATACTTAATGCAAAATCTGATATATCTGTAAAAATCAGTGTCGGAAGTTCGGCAGAGATAAAGGCACTTACAGGTATAAATATTGATGATTCAGCAAAAAAACAGCGTGACGGTGATTATGCAATAAAGCTGTATTTTGGTACAGAGAACGAAAATATATGGGATATTGCAAAACGTTTCAGTACGGAAATTGAAGCTATCACTGAGGAAAACGAACTTGCGTCCGATTGCCTTGAAAAAAGCGGAATGATTGTTATTCCAATAAAGGAGTAAAGGAGAAATAATATGGCAAAAGATATTTACAGCAGTATTGCAGAACGTACAGGCGGTGACATTTATATCGGAGTTGTAGGACCTGTCAGAACAGGCAAATCCACTTTTATCAAGAGATTTATGGAAACTCTTGTAATTCCGAATATCAAAAGTGAGTTTATGCGTGAACGTGCAATAGATGAACTTCCGCAGTCGGCGGCTGGAAAAACTATCATGACAACTGAGCCTAAATTCATTCCTGAAGAAGCTGTTGAGGTGAGTCTTGAGGAAGGTGCAGTATTCAGTGTAAGACTTATTGATTGTGTAGGATATATTGTGCCGTCCTCCATAGGATACATAGAGAACGAACAGCCGAGAATGGTTATGACATCATGGTTTGACGAAGAAATACCATTTAATATGGCTGCTGAAATCGGTACGCAGAAAGTTATAACAGACCATTCTACAATAGGGCTTGTTGTCACAACAGATGGCACTATATCAGATATTCCACGAAGTGAATATGAAGAATGTGAAGAACGTGTTATAAATGAACTGAAAGCACTCGGCAAACCGTTTGTTGTGGTACTTAATACAGTTAATCCAACATCAGCAGAAGCAAGAAATCTTGCAAATGTTCTTTCTGATAAGTATGATGCAAAAGTAATTCCAGTAAACTGTCTCGGACTTGACAAAAATGACATACAAGAAATTATCAAAGAAATTCTGTATAGTTTTCCCGTGCGTGAAATAAATATCCGTATGGCAAAATGGATAAATACGCTTGATAAAGGTCATTGGCTGAGAAATGATATTCTTAACTGCATACGTGAATCGGCAAAAAATATAAATCTTGTCCGTGAGGTTGAAAATGCTGTTGAAGTGATAAAACAGTGTCCGCATATTGTAAGTGCAGGTATAACAGCTATAGACTTAGGCAAAGGTTCAGTAACTATAACAGCGGAACTTGATAACAGTCTGTTCTATAAGATTATCGGAGAAGCAACAGGAATTGAACTGACAAGCGAAAGTGATTTGATGCCGTTGCTTATGGAAATGAACGAAATCAAGAAAAAGTACAGTCGTATTGAGTCTGCATTGGAAGAAGTTGAGGCAACAGGCTATGGAATAGTAATGCCCGAACTGGAAGAACTCACACTGGAAGAACCGAAAATAATCAAGCAGGGCGGAAAATACGGTGTAAAGCTGAAAGCGTCCGCACCGTCAATTCACCTTATGAAAGCGAATATAAATACGACAGTATCGCCGATTGTCGGAACTGAAAAGCAGTCGGAAGAACTTATAATGTATCTGCTTGACGGATTTGATGATAACCCGACGAAAATATGGGAAAGCAATATTTTCGGAAAATCACTGCATGAACTTGTAAACGAGGGATTGCACAGCAAGTTGTATAAGATGCCGATTGATGCACGAATGAAATTGCAGGAAACACTTGAACGCATAATAAATGACGGTTGCAGTGGGCTTATATGTTTTCTGTTATAATCAAAAAGCAGGCTTGCCTTTTCGGGTGAACCTGCTTTTACTGTCTATAAATCAAGGCTGATGGATAACTTTTCGTCATCAAGATTATTCATGCTGTCGTCCATTACTGCGGATTTATCGTTATTATTGCTAAAATAATAGTCATATCGTACTTCATTATTTACAGTATCTATATTTACAGTTAGAGCAAAATCTGTTGTATTCCACCAATTTGCTTGAAATACACGCACTTCAACTGGCTTATTTATTTCGGGAATATCAATTGTAAACGAATATCCGCCGTATTCTCCGCCTTTTATGGAAATATAAGATTCATTGTCTTTTGTTTTAACTGAAATATCGTCACATCTGCTTTTATTGTGAAAACTGATACTTTCAGGAGACAAAGTCTGTTTGTCTATAATTATTCTAATATAACC
>CAMWKY010000140.1 GCA_947174965.1 uncultured Ruminococcus sp.
TTTGCAAGTTCTTTATCTGCCTGATTTTTATGGTCCTTTGCCGATTTATCATTCATATCATTGAAAATCTGTTCTATTCTTGCCACATTATTCCTAAATTCATCAAGAAGGATTTCTGAACGTTCCGAAACATTTTCAAAGAACTGGTTATAATATACTGACTGCTGAAAATCTTTTTTATATTCATCTTCGGTTTTTGTAAGCCAGTCCTCTGCTAATGCAACAGAGGACAGAAAATCATCAACATATGTAATAACTTTGGTAAGCGGTTTATAGTCTTTCATGCAGAAATAATCATAAAGTGCGGAAATATCCTTATATTCCTCACTCTCCTTGTCCTTGCTGTAGAAATCAAGAAGTTCTTCCATAGCTTGAGATTTTATAACATTATTTGCTGTATCATCAAGAATATCAAATCCCGATGTTATGCCCTGTTCTGTTATGTTGTCACGGAGAAGCTCAAAACAGAATGAATCTATAGTTGAAATTTTAGCATTTTGCAAAAGAATCTGCTGTTTAAGGAGATATTCTCTTTCTTCGTCTGAAACAGTATTTATCAGCTCACGAAGTTTTGTATCAAGTCGGCTTTTCATCTCATTTGCAGCATCATTTGTAAATGTTACAACAATCATCTTATCTGCACTGACACCCTTTTGTGCGTTTTCGGGCATACGGATAAGCTGTAGAAGTCTTTCAGTAAGAACAGCTGTTTTTCCGCTTCCTGCCGCCGCTGATACTATAATAGACGAATTGCGGGCATTTATCGCATTTTGCTGTTGTGGTGTATAGTTCATTTCTTTTTGTCTCCTTTCTTTTTTTCACAAAGAATAGTTTCTGCTTTTTCTTCTGCTTTTTTCGTATCTTCTTCACTGCGCTGTACAGAAGAATCGCCGTTTCCGCATAAAGCACTGAAATCACAATATCTGCATGGGTTTTCATCACTGCTTACAACAGGTTCTGCCTTGACATCTCCGCTTTTTATGGATTCTACTGTTTCTGTCATCTTTTCATAAACCAGCTTTCTTAATTTCACCATATTTTCGCTTGAAATTACTTTTGACAAATCCTGACCATTAACTTCGTTTTTGCCTGTTATTCGTACAGGAATAAAGCTTGATGTTCTCTTGCCTGCCATACTTTTCTCCATAGCTTTGATTACATTAACATCAGCAAGAAGCTTTCCGCTTGCCTTTAAAGCCTTATTTATATTTTCCTGATTTTTGACGGATTCTTTTACTTTATCACAATCAACATCAGAAATACTTACAGGACAATAAAGTGCGCCTGCCGGAATATGACTGCTGTAATCTCCGCTTTTGTCTGTTGCCTTGCAGTTTCCTGCTATATCTGTCACAAGGAACATATATATAAGCATCTGTAAATTTATTCCGTTGCCTATATTAAATGAGTTCAGTTTCTTTTTACTGCTTTTGTAGTCAATCACACGGAGATATTTCTTGTTGTCAAGAGGATTCTCCCATATGTCCATACGGTCAACATTTCCTTTTATTTTAAGCCAGCTGTTTTCACTAAACTCAAAATCGGGAGTTTTTATACTGTTGATTTTGTATTCAAACTCTTTCGGCTCAAAATCACTGTCTTTAAGTGAAGCCTGCGTATACTCAAATACATTGAAAAGCTGTTCTTTAAGCTTGCTGAAAAACAGTTCAAATCGTGGAGTTTTTGCAAAATCTCCACCCAGATTATCTTCGCAATACTTGTCAGCCTGTGCATATATTTCATTTTTCAAATCCTGTTCAGACATGGTTTTAAAGTCATTTCTCTGCACTATCGAACGGAAACATTCATGCGTGAGACTCCCTGCAATACGCACATCAAGGTCTATTTTTTCAGGAATATTCAACGCAAGACAACTTTTACAGAAATACATGAAATGACACTTATTATAGTTCTCAATGCCTGTCGGAGAAAGTATAATGGGCTGAAATCCTCCTCTTAACTTCTCAATTATACCAGTGCTTACATGGAATTTTGCTTCTTTCTTGTTTCTGTAATTTCTGAAATTTGATTCAATTCTCTCTTTATAGTCTGTATATTCAAAAAGTGCCTTTTCAATTGATGCAACAGACTTATCTTTTCTTGCATTTTCCTGCATATAATGATAATAGGCGGATTTTTTCGTTACAGCATAAAAATCAGGCGGTAAATTTTCTTCTGATATAATATGACTGTCTTTTTTCAGATATTTTTTATCAAAGATTGTTTCTTTGAACATATTGTCAATCTGTCCGACAACAGATGCAGAATATTTTACAGTTCCTTTAAGGTCGGCAAGCGGATATGTCACATAAAGCTTATCAGAAGCCGTTGAAAGTGCCTTGTATACAATAAGTCTTTCTGACGCAGAGAGTTCTATTACAGAACGTGAAATGCTGATGCCTTTTTCAGAAAGTTTCTGCTTGTCACCTTCAGAAAATATGCCATATAAGCTTACCTGATTAGGAAAAGTTCCGTCATTTGCGCCCATCACAAAAACAACTTTCGGAGAATTTAATCTTGCTGTTCTTGCAGAAGCTGTCATTACAGAATCAAGTGTCTGCGGTGGTACAGAATATGTAATCTTGCCAATCATTGAACGGATAATGCCTGAAAGTTCGCTGAATGTCATTGCGTTTTCACCAATAGTCTGCACAATGCTGTCAAGTATACCCATTATACAGCTCCATAAGCGTTTCAGTTCTGATGCCTCATAGTCACGGTTGATATTTACAAGATTATTCATTATCTTTTGCAGATTATTTTCTGCATTACATTCAACAAAATAATTATAAATATAGGTACAGCTTTCAAGTACAGTGATTTTTCCTCTTAGTTTCTTTTTAATTTCAACTATCGGAATAATTACATTTTTTCTCATTTCATTGATTTTGTCAAGATTTTCATCTTCAGCAGTAAACGGCTTAGTCCATACATCACCATCAACACCCCATTTATAGCAGTAATTTTCAAGAAGTGATATATCAGTTATATTCACATCAAGTATTCCGCATTTCAACAAACGGAAAATCTGTTCGGACTGAATTTTTCTTGATGTAAGCAAATCAAGCAGAACTATAAAAAATACAACTATAGGAGCGTGATTTATAGAACGTTCTGTACTTAAGAAATATGGTATCTCATACCTTTCAAAAGCTGTTTTAAGAATGGTGCTGTAATCCTCAATGTTATTGGAAATTATGGCTATATCTCTGTATCTTAATTTACCGTTGCTGTCATGTATAAGCCTTTTTATGTTTGCGCAGACATATTCAACCTCGCTGTACATATCTCTTGCTTCAAAAAGTAAAATATTCTGCATAAGCGGTGCATTTTTAAACTTATTCAGCTTGTTTCGCATAATATTTTCACTAAGATACTTCAAATCGGGACTGTTAAAGCGATAGCTTTCTATCTGATATTTAATTTTTGAACTGTAGTTATTATCTGTACATATCTGCACAAGCTGTTTGTATGTTGAATTAACTGTATCAAAAAGTGTAAAATCATAAGCGTGTACATTATCTGTTCTCAAAGTTACAACAACATTTTCAGCAGATGCAAAAATAACTTTTATCATGTCCAGCTGGTCAGCATTAAAGCTTTCAAATTCATCAAAAAATACGCTTTTACCCTTGAAATATTCGTTCTTATTTGCAATCTCTGATGCTATACGGATATTTTCAAGATTATCCTTGAATCCGTATTCTTTCATAAGTCTCTCATATTCGCAGTAAATTTTTGATACATCAGAGGCTTTTTCTCCTAATTTTCCGCTTAATAACTCAACTTTTTTCAGAAAACTTTCAAGAGTTATGCCCGATTGTTTCATATCTGTTATAAGCTGTAAAATTTCTTCTGCAAAGCCGTTCTGATTCTTTCTTTTTGCAAAGAATTTCAGGTCACCTGCTGAAGCAATAGCCTGATAGATAATAATCATACGTGCATTTTCGTCTGCATAATCGCCATTTCTGTTCGGGTCGCCGTAAAGCTGAAAAAGTTCACGTGAAATTCCGCTGAAAGTTGATGATACAAGCTTGTTGAAATTTTCTGCACCTATAGCCTGATAAAGTGTTCTGTCGAAATCATTGGAATACTGTTCAGGAACGATAATGCAGACTTCTTTTTCCTCTGCCTGAAATTTTTTGATTCTCTCAAACATTTCAGTTGTTTTTCCTGTTCCTGATGAGCCTATAATAAATTCTATCATAAATAATCACCCTTTAAAATGCAATGCTGTACAAGAAATTATGTACAGCATTATTAATTGTTCAGAATCCGTTCAAATGATATGTAATCATTATTGCGGGATAATTTCTTTTACATTCATGTTCGTAAACATCTGATATAAGTTGGCTGATTACACCATAATTATAGCCGAATCTGATTGAATCATCATCAGTTATAAGCCATACATCATAATCAGCGAATATTTCAGAATTGACATTATCTGTCAGGAAATCGTCATATCCTCTTATGCCGATATAGTGCTTTCTGTCTGCATCAAACACACCGCAGAAAGATTTTATAAGCTGTGAAACATCATCTTTTGAAATATCTGCAAAATTCGGATTTGTCAAATCAAGATAAAGCGGATATTCAAACTGATACTGTTCAACAAATTCATGAAGTTTCTCTGCTTCCTCTGCAATTTTTTCAATATCTGTTGTAGCTGTATTCCATACAAGACCAATCTTGCGTGAATTTTCCTTTGCGCCTGCAATATTTTCGGAGAGTATTTCCCAGTTCGGCTCATTTTCCGTACTGTTTACATCAAGCATAATTATTTCCCTTTCGGAAATAGTTTCCCAGTCAATAACCGTGCTGTCTGCCGTAATCTTATCACATAGACTGCGTGCTGTTGTTGGAACAGTCAGCGGAATATCAGGTGATGCTGTTGTAGTTACAGCAACATATGACGGGTCAGGGTTCTGCGAAATCACTGTTGAAAAATCCTTGTAACAGAAATTAACATCAACATTGCCGTTTATGCCGTCAATTGAGCCTTTGCTTGAATACTGCCAGTTGCTGTAATGACCTGTATACGCTGTAAGACAGTCGCTGTATTGTGCAACCCATACATCATATTTGTTAAGAATCTCTTTGTAAATATGCGTTTGCAGGAAATTTGCATAGCTGTAAACACCAACATAATAGCCTTTGTTTTCCATTTCCGTACAGAATGTATCAACAATAGCAGAAGCCTGTGCTGTTGTCATGTTCATGTGCTTCTTTTCCTCAATATCAAAATATAGCGGTAATTCAAAGCTGTAGTCCTTTATGAGTTCATAGCAGACCTCTGCTTCTCTTTTTGCCGTTTCTGTATCATCTGCATAGCTGTACCAATATAAGCCAACTTCAATTCCTGCATCTTTTGCACCCTTTATATTCTGATACAGATACTTATCAACCTGATTCAGTTCTTTTCCATAACCTGCTCTTATGTAAACAAAGTCAACCTGCCCTGTTTCCTTTACTTTTGCCCAGTCTATATATGCCTGATGCTCTGAAACGTCGATACCTCTTTTTAGCGGTTCAGGCATAAGCGGACTTATAGGAATAGACGTTGTAGTTGTTTCGGTTGATTCCGTTTCTGTAGTTGTGTCGGCTGTAGTTTCTGTTTCTGTAGTTGTTTCTGTTGTAGCAGTTGTTGTGATTGTAGTAGCCGTTGTAACTGTTGCTGCTGTAGTTGTTGTTGGAACAGTTGTTGTTACTGTTGTCACTGTTGTTGTTGGAACTGTAGTTTGTGTGGTTGTGGTTGTGGTTGTGGTTGTTGTCGTTTTTTTTGTGGTAGTAGTTGTTGTGATTCCATAGTATGCGTTGTAAATATCAAAAACTTCAAATGGTGTTTCGTCTGAAATCTCTTTACTTTCCTGTGATTTTGTGCTATCATATGATATAGTGGTATCTTCTCCGAAAACATATGGAGAAAGTACTGCCAACCCTGAAATCGTACAAGACAGCATTACAGAAAGCATTCTGAAAAAACACTTCATGACATCTTTTCATCTCCTTAAAAAATTTTCTATAAAATTCCTCAATACATAATTAAT
>CAMWKY010000141.1 GCA_947174965.1 uncultured Ruminococcus sp.
GGATTATTTTATGCTTCAATTAAAAGATATTGTAAAGAAGTATGGAACAGGCGAAAACACTGTAACTGCTCTTAACGGTGTAAGCATTACATTCCGTGAAAATGAGTTTGTAGCTATATTAGGTCATTCAGGCTGTGGAAAAACTACAATGCTCAATATAATAGGTGGTCTTGATAAGTATACATCAGGCGACCTCATTATCAACGGAGTATCCACAAAAAAATACAAGGACAGAGACTGGGACGCATACAGAAATCACTCTATCGGATTTGTATTTCAGAGCTACAACCTTATTCCACATCAGACAGTACTTGCAAATGTTGAGCTTGCCCTCACCATATCAGGCGTATCAAAATCGGAAAGAAAGAGACGTGCAAAAGAAGCACTTGAAAAGGTCGGACTTGGAAATCAGCTTAACAAAAAGCCGAATCAGATGTCGGGCGGACAGATGCAGAGAGTTGCTATTGCCCGTGCATTAATCAACAATCCCGATATACTGCTTGCTGACGAGCCTACAGGTGCATTGGACAGTGAAACGTCCATTCAGGTTATGGAACTTCTCAAAGAGATTGCAAAAGATAAGCTGGTTATCATGGTTACTCACAATCCTGAACTTGCCGAAGATTATGCAAACCGTATTGTACGTGTCAAGGACGGAAATATCACTGACGACAGCAATCCATTTGAGCCGACAGAAGAATACGTGCCGAAAACGGAAAAGAAAAAGCGTGTTTCAATGTCGTTCGGAACTGCCGTTTCACTCTCACTCAATAATCTCATGACGAAAAAAGGTCGTACAATTCTTACAGCTTTTGCAGGTTCAATTGGTATCATTGGCATTGCAACAATTCTCTCGCTTTCGTCAGGCATCAACACATATATAAATGATGTTCAGGAGGAAACTCTCTCCTCTTATCCTTTGCAAATCAACAGGGAAAACGCTGATACATCGGGAATTATGAATGCCATGCTTGAAAAACAGCAGGAAAATCTTGAAAAAGAGTTTGATAACGACAAATTCTATGCAAATGTTGATATTTATGATATGTTCAATACTATGAACTCCTCTGCAAAGCAAATCAACAACATGAAGGATTTCAAAACTTTTCTTGATACAAATGAAGACATATCAGAACACGCAACAGCTGTTTCTTATTCCTATGATGTAGCTATGCCGATTTATACGGAAACTCCGTCGGGTGATATAATGAAAGTCGATTTCATGGATTTATATGTCGGTGCATTTGACATGGGCGGAAGTTCTATGGTTAACAGCATGATGAATAGTTATATGGCATCTGCTGAAATGACCATGATGGGACTCAATGTAATGACTGAAATGCTTCCACAAGACGATGGAACAGGTGTAAATGACCTTATCAAGAATCAGTATGAAGTTGTAAGCGGAAAATATCCTGAAAATTATGACGAAGCTGTTATTGTCCTCACAAAGAAAAATGAAATTCCCGACTTTATTCTCTACACTTTCGGACTCAAAGAGCCTGATGACTTTTCAGAACATCTCAAAAATGCTATGAATAATCAGAATTTAGAGGATTATGGCAAAACTGAATTTAGTCTTGATACACTTCTTGATAAAAAGTTCAAGATGATTTTACCGTGCGAAATCTATCAGCAGACAGACGGACAAAAAGGCTGTACAAATCTTGCTTCAACTGATACTGGTATGGATTTCCTCTTTAATTCTGATGAAATCGGTACTGAAGTTAAAATTGTCGGATTTATCCGTCCAAAAGAAGATGTCAAGGCAGGTATGCTTAATGGATACTTTGCATATACATCTGAACTTACAAAACACGCTATAAATAAGACAAATGACAGTGAACTTGTGAAAAATCAGATTGCCGATAAGGAAAATGACCTGATTACAGGCACAAAGTTTATGACTGATGACTATGTTGAGCCGACTGTTGAAGAAAAAGCTGCTGAAGCAAAAGATTTTATCAAAAATGCAAAGACTGACAAGAAAGCTGAAATCTACAGATTTATCATGTGCCAGCCTGACGAAAAACAGATTCAGTCGCAGATTGATATGATGCTCAAAGACTTTGACAGAAATACATTTATAGAACAGGTCAAGACTAATTATGCCGAAGAATTAGGCATTGACGCAGAACAGATTGACTCTTATATATCAAATATGAGTGATGATGATATAAAGACTATGGCAGAAGAAGCCATGCGTGTACAGTTTACGGAGCAGTACGCAGATGAAGTCTCAAAACAGCTTGCAACTCAAACAAATGACGATTTAGTCAAGGCACTTGACAAAACCAAAATTTCAGATGAAATGTATGCTCTTGTATTTGACGAATTTACTCCACAGGAAATTTCAGAATCAAGCTATGAAGATAATCTGAAAATATTAGGAAAAGCAGATTTGTCCGACCCGTCTGCTGTCTATATCTATGCAAAATCCTTTGCAGATAAAGACTATATTTCAGATGCAATAGAAGCATATAACAATGGCAAAGCTGAAGAAGATGTTATCCATTATACAGACTATGTTGCACTTCTTATGTCATCTATCACAAGCATTATTAGCGGTATATCATATCTGCTTATAGCTTTTGTCGGCATATCTCTTGTTGTATCTTCTATCATGATTGGAATTATAACATATATTTCAGTTCTTGAAAGAACACGAGAAATAGGAATCCTCCGTGCTATAGGTGCATCAAAGCATGACGTTTCAACCGTATTCAATGCAGAAACACTTCTTGTCGGACTTTGTGCAGGTCTTATCGGTATAGGCTGTACAGTTCTCCTTAATATTCCGATAAATGCAATTATACATCACCTGACAAGTCTTGACACACTTTATTCAAAGTTACCGCTTATTGGTGGTGTTGTACTTGTAATTATCAGTATGTTCCTTACATTTATTGCAGGACTTATTCCGTCCCGTGTTGCATCAAAGAAAGACCCTGTTGAAGCATTAAGAACAGAATAATTTTTTAAAGGAGTAACATTTGATGTTGCTCCTTTTTTATAATATTACACAAAAAAACGTGTATATTTTGTTAAATCATACAAAAAAGATTTTTTTATGCTCATATTTCCCATTTCATACGTTGTACAATATAGCTGAACAAATCAAAGGAAAGGAGTTGCAGTATGAAAATTGAAAAAGAATATGACAGTATTTTCAGGTATGCCCTGTATCACACAAAAAACAAGGAAGATGCAGAGGACATAACACAGGAAGCTTTTCTGAAATATCTACAGCATAAAGAATATCATAACAAAGGCAATGAACGACAGATTCTGTATACAATAGTACGCAATTTATGTATTGACCTGAATAGAAAAATAAAACCTGCTCCGCTTGATGAGAGTATGAAATCAGATGATGACGTTTTTTCAGATGTTGCATTAAGGGTTGCTATGTCAAAATTAAGTGAAGAAGAAAGAGAAATTATTATTCTGCGATACGTCAATGACGAGAATATCTCTGTAATTGCAAAACTTTTCGGAACTTCACGTTTTACCATGAGCAGACGAATAAACAGTATTATAAAAAAACTCAAAAATGAACTCAAGGAGGGTGAAACAAAATGAACCGCAAGTTAAAAAATATGCTCAAAAATGCTTACAGTGCAGAGCCAAACAGGAAATATTCATTCATTCAGCAGTTGCAGAGTGACCCGACATGGCGGAAACTTCACCCGATAAGCTCTATGATTAGAATATCTTCTGCTTCTGCATTTATATTTTCAACTCTTGCTACAATTGCTGTCGGTACTGGCATAATAGCATACAATTTCCGTCATGATGATACAACGCCCACACCCGATATTCCACCGATAGTCACCGAAACAACAACATCATCAGTCACAACAGTTCAGACTTCTGCAACAAAAACACTGCATTCAACAGCAGGCACAATAACTCAGACTACAGCAACATCAACACTACATTCAGATAATACCGTTTCTGCAACAGATACCACAAAAAAAATGTCAACAACTGCAATATCAGCAGTTACTTCAAAAACATCATCGAAAGTTACAGTTACCACATCAAAAACAGCTGAAACAACTGCTGTATCATCATCTATATATTACACACATCTTTTCAAGCACAATTATACAACAGAAGATCTGAAAAACACTTCACTTGATGCACTTTATGGCTATCCCGACCGCAATATGATTGAGGAAGTAATAAGAATAATGACAGAAGAAAACGGAACTGACTTTGATGAAATGATGCAGGAACATGGCATGGAAACAGCTGATTTGTCGTATGAACTGCTTGATTTTATTCTTGCGTGGGATACTCCGCCGATTGTTGAGGGCAGAACGACTGATATTCAATACATTGCATACAACGGAAAACCATGGACAGTATGTGAAATAACGCTTACAGAAGTGTATAATTTCAAGAAAAACAAGATACTTAATAAGGGTGACAAGGTTAAAATTGCAATGGCTGGTGGATATATGCCCGTCCGTGAATATATCGAACTCAATCCCGACAGCACACTATTTTCAGGCTGGACTGACGAAAAAATCAATGCAACTGTAATATATGAGGACGGTTCAAATCAGCGTGAGCTGAAAATCGGTGACGTGTACACATATATCCTCAATGACAATTCAGATGAAATTATACCTGATTTTCCTGTTGCGGACTGTTTCACACGTCAAAGCGTGAGCGATATATGTCAGTTTACACAAAACGGCGATAAATTTATAAGCACTAATACAAGCTACAGTGATTTCTATTTCACAACAGAACAGCTTGAAAAGTATTCATTTGATTTTGATGATATTTTCAAAGACCCCGATAGCAACCGTACAATCGGAATTAAAAACACAAGTTTTCTGCTTGCGGGATATTTTGAGTGCTACAGCATTGAACCTGACGGCAGAATGACATATCTTGGCGAATGTTCAACAGATGATGGCTTTTATCCATTCCGTGACGAAAACGACTACACAATAACATGGACGGACGACAGTGTTATTATTGAATACAGATTTGACTATATGCAAGATTATTTCGCAAAAGAACAGTTCGTTTATCCAAAAGAAAACAATTCCTGAAAATATATATAAGCAAAAAAATTGCCTCCTGAATATAATATAAAAGGGAGGTGATTTCATGCCAAAAGTATTTTTAAGTCCGTCCACGCAGGAGTGGAATAAATATGCGACAGAGGGAAACGAAGAACTGTATATGAATCTTCTTGCTGACAAAATGGAGCCTTATATGCGTTCAAGCGGTATCGAATTTGTACGCAACGACCCTGCAAGAAATGTAAACGGTGCTATACAGGATTCAAATGCAGGAGAATATGACGTTCATCTTGCACTGCATACAAATGCTTCTCCTGAATCATTGGCAGGAAAACTGCGTGGAATTGATATATATTTTGCCCCGAACAGTGCGGACAGTGAAAGACTTGCAAATATCATAGCAAACAATCTCAAAGCGATATATCCTCTGCCTGACAAATCAAGGGCTGTACCGACGTATAATCTTGGCGAAGTTCTGCGTACAAAAGCTGTTGCTGTTCTTTGTGAACTAGGTTATCATGACAACTACGCTGACGAAGCGTGGCTGAAAAATAATTTAGATGCAATAGCAAAGAATCTTGTACGCTCATTGTGCGACTATTTCGGCATACCGTTCATACTGCCGTCGGCAATTCAATATGGCATGGTTACAACAGACGGTGCAAACCTCAATATACGTGATTATCCGTCACTTAACGGTGCAATCATAGGAAAAATCCCGAATAATGCGGCTGTACTCATAAATGGCGAAGTTGAGGGCTGGTATGTTGTAAGCTACAACGGTATAACAGGTTATGCAAGCAAGGATTATATTATCATTTAACAAAATAAACGGCGGATTTAAAAAAAATCTGCCGTTTTTGCTGATTATATATATCAATCTCTTCAGATTTTGTTTATAACATAGATTTCTAAAAAATATTTATTATATATACTACAATATTCTGTCTGTGTGTATGCCTGCACG
>CAMWKY010000142.1 GCA_947174965.1 uncultured Ruminococcus sp.
TCTGATATGCAAGATTTATATAACATATTATATAGAAAATCAATAATGCTATCATAAGAAGACGAAAAATATTGGATATTCTTATTTTTTTATCTTTCTTCTTTTCCTTTTTCATAGCTGTATATTATACTTGCGTAGAATAGTTCGGAGCTTCTTTTGTGATGTAAATATCATGCGGGTGACTTTCTTTAAGTCCTGCGCCTGTTATTCTTATAAACTGTGCATTTTCGTGAAGTGTAGGAATATCAACACAACCGCAATAGCCCATGCCTGAACGTATACCGCCGACAAGCTGGAATATTGTATCAGCAACAACGCCCTTATATGGCACACGTCCTTCAACTCCTTCAGGTACAAGCTTCTTTGCACCCTCCTGAAAATATCTGTCTGTTGAGCCGTCAGCCATAGCACCAAGACTTCCCATTCCTCTGTATACCTTGAACTGTCTGCCCTGATAGATTTCAGTCTCTCCCGGAGCTTCTGCACAGCCTGCGAGAAGTGAGCCGAGCATTACAACATTTGCACCTGCTGCGAGAGCCTTTACAATGTCACCTGAATACTTGATACCGCCGTCTGCAATAACAGGTATACCATATTTCTGCGCAACTCTTGCAACGTCATAGACTGCTGTAATCTGTGGAACACCGATTCCTGCAACAACTCTTGTTGTACATATAGAACCCGGACCGATTCCGACTTTAACGCAGTCTGCACCTGCTTTTATAAGGTCTTCAGCAGCTTCTGCTGTGGCAATGTTACCTGCAATAACAGGAATATCAGGGAAATTCTCCTTGACCATAGCAAGACATTTAAGAATATTTGCACTGTGACCATGCGCAGAATCAAGTACAAGCACATCAACCTGTGCATCAATAAGAGCCTTTGCTCTTTCAAGAACATTTGCAGTCACGCCGATAGCTGCACCGCAAAGGAGTCTGCCCTTTGAATCACGTGCAGAATCAGGATATTGCACAGATTTTTCAATATCCTTGATAGTGATAAGACCTTTAAGAACACCATCATCATCAACAATAGGAAGTTTTTCAATCTTATGAGAACGGAGAATCTCCTGTGCCTGTTCAAGAGTAGTTCCTACTGGTGCAGTAATGAGATTATCTTTAGTCATAACATTTGATATTTTTTCGCTGAAATTAGTAAGAAAGCGCATATCACGGTTTGTAATAATTCCGACAAGTCTGTTATTTGAATCAACAATCGGAACACCTGATATTCTGTATTTACCCATAAGTTCATCAGCATCTTTTACAATATGGTCCTCTGTAAGTGCAAAAGGATTAACAATAACACCATTTTCGGAACGCTTCACCTTGTCAACTTCTTCTGCCTGTTTTTCGATGCTCATATTTTTGTGAATAATACCGATACCGCCCTCTCTTGCGATAGCAATAGCCATTTTTGAATCTGTTACAGTATCCATAGCGGCTGTCATAATCGGGGTATTAAGTCTTATGTTTTTGGTAAGATTTGTACCAAGCTTTATCATATTGGGTGTAACATCTGATTTTGCAGGAATAAGCAGAACATCATCAAATGTTAGACCCTCTTTCTGAAATTTGTTTTCAGTAAGCATAATAAATTCCTCCTTATCGATTATATTACCTTTTATAATAACAATTTTTTTGTATTATGTCAATAGATTTCAGAATAAATTCAATATAGAAAAATCATGTTTAAAATCGGCGAAATTTGTAGATTTTCATAATTGACTGCCTGTTGAAAGTTCAGCATATATTTCAAGAATCGCAGAAGCATCTCCTGCATCTATAATTCCGTCGGAATTAATATCACCGACGATATTTTGTTTTTTTGTAAACATAAGTGTAGTACCTGTTGAAGCCTTTGCATATTCTTCTAAAACACTGCTTGCATCAGAAGCATCAACAATATCATCACCATTTATATCGCCTGCTTTATAGTTATCCATATCTATAAAATCGATATTATTTTCTTTTGAGTAAGTTTCGGCATAACTTCCCGAAACACCTTTTACAAGAAATCCATGAATCAATACAGTATCATTAAGATGCGGGTCTGTATGCTTGCCGAAAGCGTCTTCACCAATAGAAACAACACTTTCAGGCACATATAAATCAAGCTCCGAACAGCCGAAAAATACCTCATCTCCTATTGATTCAAGATTTTCAGGCAGATTTATATTTTTCAGTGACGGACAGGCAAAGAAACAGTCTTTAGGCAGATTTCTAACTTCTTTGCTTATATATATTTCTTTAAGGGAGTTACAGCTCATAAATGCACCTGAACCGACAGAATATACAGTATCAGGCATCACAATTTTTTCTGCTGAAATACAGCCCATAAAAGACGAATTTCCTATGCCGACAACTGTATATCCGTCTATTGTATCGGGAATATATATTTCTGTAACATAGTCAGGTACATCTGCGGAAGTTATAACAGCAGTATCGTATGGTGTAAGTTCATAAGAATATGAAATACCGTTTGAAAGCATAACGGCAGATAAAGTCAAAGATAATAAATTCATTTAATCAACTCCTGATTATTTTTCCGTCAATCATTACAAACATGGGTTCTGACATAAGTTCAAGAGGATTTTCATTTTTTCTGTAAATCTGTAAGTCTGCATCTTTTCCGACTTCAATACTTCCTGTTTTTTCGTCTATACCAAGAATTTCAGCAGGAATTATAGTAATCGCTTTCAATGCCGACTCATAAGACAAACCGCCCTTTACAGCTGTAAGTGCTGATATTGGCAGATACTGTATGGGTATAACAGTATGGTCTGTACAGATTGCTGTTTTAACTCCGTTTTCAGTAAGTACAGCAGTATTGCTTATTTCAAGTCCTTTCATTTCGGGCTTGCATCTGTCACATATCAAAGGACCGCTTATAACAGGAATTTCTTCCTCTGCAATAATATCAGCAATCTTATATCCCTCCGTACCGTGAATAATAACAAGGTCAATAGAAAACTCCTTTGCAATTCTCATAGCTGTACATATATCATCAGCACGGTGACAATGGAAAAATGCTTTCTGTTTGCGTTCAAGCAAAGGCATAAGGGCTTCGCATTTTATATCATATTCAGGCGGTTCACAGTTTTCATTGTCGGAATAGTAACTGTCCATATCATGAGCATATCTGCGTGATTTATACAAACCGTCCCTTATAATTGCAACTGTTGCCATTCTTGTAACAGGTGCTTCATCTCTGCCATTGTATACACGTTTCGGATTTTCGCCCAGTGCAAATTTTATTCCGCATTTTTTTATAAGCATATCGTCAATGCGTCTGCCTGCCGTTTTTACTGCGCATATTTCACCTCCGCAGGCATTTGCACTTCCCGGAGATGATGCAACAGCAGTAATGCCACGCATACGGGCTTCCTCAAAGCATCTGTCAAAAGGATTTATGCCGTCAATCGCCCTCATTTCAGGAGTAAAAGGGTCTGTTGATTCATTGCAGTCGTCACCCTCAAAGTCAATGCCGTCCTCAATTATGCCAAGATGTGTATGTGCGTCAATAAATCCGGGTAAAAGAGTACCGCCGTCAGCATCTATACTGTTTTCGGGTATATTATCGGGTATACCTGCTCCAAAGGATTTTATCTTCTTTCCGTCTGTTTCAAGCCAGCCATTTTCAATAGTTCCTTTGTTGCCAAGAGTAATAATTTTCGCATTATATATCAGCATACACTTCTCCTGACTGCTTCAGCTGTTTCCATAGGACTACCGCAAGCATCAATTTGTATAGTTGAGTGATTTTTATATAATATATAGCGTTTGTCGAAACGTTCCTTTAGTTCGTCTTTTGTTGATGATGATGCTATAGGGCGGTTGCTGTCTCCGCATATACGCTCATAGCAGGTATCAAAATCAACATCAAGAAAAACAATAGTTTCCCCTGCATCTGTCACAGCCTTTGCTGTATCGGGATTAATCATTGCACCGCCCCCGCACGAAATTACAGCAGACTTTCCGCACATCGACTTTACAATATCCGCTTCAATCTCACGAAAATACGGTTCACCTTTTTGTGCGAATATTTCAGGAATTGTCATGCCCTGATTTTCCACAATAAGTTCATCTGTATCATAAAAACTGCAACCCATTTTTTTAGCAAGAATTTTTCCGACTGTAGTCTTGCCACAGCCCATAAATCCGCATAAAAATATAGTCATTTCAGATTCTCCTGTCTATATTAATTTAGCATATCTGTTTCTATTACTTATTCATTCTGTTTACTTCATCTTCAACAGCCCTGATGATTTCAGCAATATCTTCTGATTTGAACTTACCGCCATACCATATTTCATGAGCCTTTACAGCCTGATATACAAGCATAGCTGCTCCGCCTACAGCCTTTTTACCCATATCACGTACCTTTTTCATAAGGAGCGTTTCAACGGGATTGTAAATTACATCAAATACGCTTCCGCAGTTCGCTATAATTTCATCAGATACCGCACAAGCGTCACATTTCGGGTACATTCCTACAGGTGTAGCATTTACAAGCAGGTCAAAACTGCCCTCAATTTCAGATACAAGGCATATTTTCACATTCGCATTGTCATATTTTTCAGCAATTTCAGCCACGGCAAGTTCAGCGATTTTAATATCCTGCGGAATAACAGCAATAGTGAGTTCAGCACCATGCATAACAAGTTCAACCGCAATCATTCGTCCTACACCGCCACAGCCTAAAAGGAGTACTTTTTTATCAAGCGGAAGATTTTCATTTTCAGCTGAAAGAACAAATCCGAAACAGTCTGTGTTGTAGCCTGTCATAATGCCGTTGTCGTTTGATATGCAGTTGACTGAATTGTATCTCAATGCACTTTCGTCCATATTATCAGTCATAGGAATAACAGCCATTTTGTGCGGAATTGTAATATTGAATCCTTTAAGCTGTTTCAGCATATCTTCACTTTCAGCAAGATTTTCGGGTGCAATGTCAATAAGTTCATAGCTGTAGTCAGTGATTCCGCTTAATGCAAAAAGCTTTTCGTGAATCAGCGGTGACATTGAGTGACCCAGAGGGTGACCGATAAGACCGTATTTATTCATAAATATCAGCTCCTTCCAGACTTTCAATATCTGTAATACTTATTGCCGTAACATCTTTAAGAGTTTTCTTTACAAGACCTGTAAGAGTTTTTCCTGCTCCAAACTCAACAAATCTTTCTGCACCGTCTTTCTGCATTGCATAAAGTTCAGATGTAAAGCGTACAGGTGAAACAATATGCTTTGCAAGAAGTCCTGCCATGTCACTGAAATCTGTAAGTTCTCCGCCTGTTACATTTGAGTAATATTTTACATCAGGAGCATTGAAAGTAATCGTCTTTGCTGTTTCGTAGAATTTTTCAGCGGCAGACTTCATAAGTTCAGAATGAAATGCGCCTGCAACATTAAGAGTTATAACTCTTGCTTTAAGTTCTGCAAATTTTTCGCTGACTTCCGCAATGCCTTCTGGAGTACCAGCAATAACAGTCTGTTGTGGTGAATTGTAGTTTACTGGCGCAACATAATTCTTTGCCTGTGAGCAGATTTCCTCAATTTTTTCAGGTGCAATTTTCATGACAGCTGCCATTGCACCCTTGTTCTCACGGGTTGCCTCCTCCATAGCTTCTGAACGTGCCTTTATGAGACGGAAACCGTCCTCAACAGATACCATGCCCGATATGACGAGCGCAGCATATTCGCCCAGTGAGTGACCTGCAACACCATTGAACTTATAGCCCTTTCCGATTGCCGCATTGATACCGACAAGAGAAGTGAGCATAATAGCAGGTTGTGCATTGATAGTCTTTGAAAGCTCCTCATCTGTACTTTCAAAGCAGACTGCTTTCATATCACGTCCAAGAATTTCAGATGCAGAATCATAAAGTTTTGCCGTATCGGGAAATGCCTCAAAAATATCCCTGCCCATTCCTGAAATCTGCGAACCCTGTCCGGAAAATAGTGAAATTGTCATAATTATGAACTTCCTTTCTGTATGTTTTATACAAG
>CAMWKY010000143.1 GCA_947174965.1 uncultured Ruminococcus sp.
TACAGAAAACGTGTAGAACTGGCTGCTGAAAAGTGGAACAGGAGGGCTGAAAATGAGCCTTGACAAATCAATCAAGAACGGCAGCGAACACCGAAAGCCGTACCGAAAATCAAAAGCGATTGACAGAATGTGCCGTAATCATGGTTCTTGTGCTTACTGCAAGGCAAACCGCCTGTATTCCACAAGAAAAACTTTGCTTAAAATGATTGATAGAGGTGAAGAAAATGAGACAGATTGATGCGGACGAACTTTTTCAGAAAGCTTTAGGCATTATCAAGGATGATTTATGCTACAAAGAACTTGGCATTTTAAATATGATTGCGATTGCTGAAACCGTCGAAGCTGAACCAGCTAAACACGGCAAATGGATAAGAAGTAGTGGAAATAAATACCCAGTTTATACTTGTTCTGAATGTAGTTATGATAACAATATGGAAATGCCTTATTGTGCCAATTGTGGTACAAAAATGAAGGGAGTAATGAAATATGAGCTGAAACCTGATGTAATGAAATGGATACCATGCTGTGAACGCCTGCCGGAAAGTGAAGAATCTGAGATATTATGTCTTGTTACTTATCAGGACTATGATATATCTGAAGGTAAGTGGGAAAATGTAAGGCTGGGTATTATGTCTTATCTCACAAAACATCAGATATGGAACACCAAAGCACTTGTCAAAGTATTGGCATGGATGCAATTGCCTGAACCTTATAAGGAGAATAAAAATAATGATTAAATACTGGGCAGTCAGAAATGTTGTCACTGATACATTTTTAAGAAATAATGATGGTGATATTATGATTTTTATGGATAAGAACAGCGGAAAATATTACATATTAACGCTCCCAAAACCTGAATTATGGAAAGTCGTTGAGTTCAGGAGGTAGAGATTATGAAAGTTGCATTAGGACAGATTTTTCGGCTTGCGATTTTAAAGGCATGGGACAATATAATTAATTCAAGCGGAGATTTTTCAGAAAATCCAGATGATGAAACACTGAAAATTTTATCAGGCGATATTGAAACATACAGACAGATTAAAGAACTTGCAAATTTTTGTGAGCATTGCGGTGATGTTCCTCTTGAGGAGATTTTGTGCGGATATTTCGAGGAGGAAGAATAATGAATAACATTAACCACCCCGAACACTATAATCATGGGAAGTATGAGTGCATAGACGTAATGCTTGATGTTTTTGGCGAGGATGTAAACTTCTGCATCGAAAACGCTTTCAAATATTTATGGAGATATAAGAAGAACGGTATTGAAGATATAAAAAAGCAGTATGGTACTTGCAGAAATACATTGAATTGAAGGAGAACGAAAATGAAGATTGACAGAAGTCCTGAGAATGTTCCGATACATAATGATGAGGAAACAACCATTACACTTGCAGGGTCAGAAGTGTCGCTTATCTATGATGCCCTTACTTTACTTCAAAATACTTTTATTAAAAAGGCATATAATTATACTCTTTCTGAAACTTTCAGTAACAGAGAGTTTGAATTTAAATTGGGTTTGATTAAAATACATAATGTACACGCCCTTTTAGAAGAATTTGATAAACTGTTTGAAATTCCGTTTTAAAGGAGATGATACCGATGATACAGATTAAATGTCCAAAATGCAGAAAGAGAGTATTTGACATTGGTGGAGTAGTGCAGAAAGTACCTGTTATTGTGGAACTGAAATGTCCGCATTGCCGTAATATTGTCAGAATAGTCTGCAACGGGCAATAAATTAAATGATAAAAATATATTGTGAGTGCTTGACATAAAACTGTTCAGCGTGATATAATAAAATCAATATTAAAAGCATACGGAGCAACGGGGTCGTGGACGTAGTCCCAACGAACCACCAAATAGCCCGATGACTTATTAGTTCAGATGATTCCTGAACTGGTATGTCATTGGGCTTTTTAATTTTTCAGGAGGAATTTTTATGAATTTATACGAAATTGATACGGCGATAACAGCGTGTGTTAACGAAGAAACAGGAGAAATCATTGACTTTGAGCAACTTAATGAACTGCTTATGGAGCGTAACATGAAGATTGAAAAAGTGGCACTTTGGATAAAAAACCTTGATGCACTTGCTGTTTCAATCAAGGCAGAGCGTGATGCACTCGACAAGCGTATGAAATCAGCTGAAAACAAGTCAAAATCGCTTAAAAAATGGCTTGCTGATGCAGTCGGCTATCAGAAATTCGAAACGGCAAAAGTTATTGTGACGTTCAGAAAATCGGAGCAGACAGAAGTTGATGAAAGCGTACTTGATAAAAAATGGTTTAAAAAGAAAGTAGACTACACACCCGACAAGACAGCAATCAAGAACGCTATCAAAAGCGGACAAGCAGTTGACGGCGCAAGAATTGTTGTCAGTCAGAATATTCAGATAAAGTGAGGTTTTAGTTATGGCAATTCAGGAAGTGGAGAGAAAATCGGCAAAAATGCGTGTTGCAATGATAGGTCCAAGCGGTTCGGGAAAGACGCTGTCGGCACTCTATCTTGCTTACGGCGTAACACAGGACTGGAAAAAAATTGTGCTTATTGATACGGAACACGGCAGAGGTCAGTTTTATGGCAAGCGTGAGGATTTGGAGACAGGTGGATATTTATACACCGAACTTGCACCGCCGTTCACCGCTGAACGCTACATAGCAATTGCAAAAGAGGCTCAGCAGGCAGTAGGAACAGATGGTGTTGTCATTGTAGACAGTTTTTCTCACGCTTGGGAGGGTGAGGGCGGTATTCTTGAATACAAAGAACAGGTCGTTGAACAGAATACAAACAAAACATCATTTTCAGCATGGAACGATGCAGGCAAAAAGCAGAATATGCTGATAAATGCACTTCTTTCGCTTGACTGTCACGTCATAGTTACAATGCGTACAAAAATGGCTTATGCTATGGAAGTGAACGAACGTGGCAAGACAGTACCCGTGAAGATAGGTCTTGCACCTGTTCAGCGTGAAAATGCGGAATATGAGTTTGATTTGGCATTCAATATCGCAAGAAATCACATTGCAACAGTTTCAAAAGATACAACTTTTCTTGATGAATGGTCGGGAATTATTACTTCTGAACTGGGTGAAAAAATCCGCAAGTGGCTTGCTGATGGCAAAGAGCCGTCAAGATGTGCAGATTGTGGTGCTGTTATTCTTTCAGCTAAAGGCAGAACAGCAGATGAAATTGCTAATGGTACGCTGAAAAATTATGGTCGCTGTCTCTGCTGGAAGTGTATGGCGGTTGAAATTAAAAAGCTGAAGGAGCAGAAAGCAAATGCTGAGACCATATCAGATTGATTTGCTTGAGAAAGCCCGTGTGGAATACAGAAATGGTGCAAAATCGCCTTGTATTGTGTTGCCATGCGGTGGCGGTAAATCAGTAATTGTAGCAGAAATGGCAAAATCTGCAACAGCAAAGGGTAACAGAGTTCTTTTTTTGGTTCACCGCCGTGAACTTGTTGAGCAGATAAAACATACTTTTGAATGGTGGGGAGTGGATATGAACTTGTGTGATGTAATGATGGTGCAGACCGCAAGCCGTCATATTACACAAATCAAACCGCCAAAACTTGTAATAACTGACGAAAATCATCATTCCAAAGCCACAACATACCGTAAAATTTATGATGCTTTCCCCGATGCAAAGCGTATCGGGGTTACCGCTACTCCAATCAGGCTTGACGGCTCAGGTTTGAGCGATGTCAATGATGCTCTTGTTATCGGCGTATCGGCAAAATGGCTTATAGAACATAAATTTCTTGCACCTTATGACTATTACGCTCCTGCAATTGCCGATTTATCAGGCATAAAGACAAGTCATGGAGAATTTGAAACAGGTTCAATGGAGAAAATTCTTATGAAATCCGCAATTTATGGTGATGTTATCAGCCACTATAAAAAGCTTGTGGACAGTAAGCAGGCAATCTGTTACTGCGTTTCTGTTGCTCATTCAAAGGCTGTTGCAGAGGCTTTCTGCAATGCAGGAATTAAGGCAGTACACATTGATGGCACTACGCCGAAAAATGAGCGTGACAGCATTATTTCAGCATTCCGTGACGGCGGAATAACAATTCTCTGCAATGTCGACCTGATTTCAGAGGGCTTTGACGTTCCCGACTGTGAATGTGCTATATTGCTCCGACCGACAAAATCGCTCACTTTGTACATTCAGCAGAGTATGCGTTGTATGCGGTACAAGGACAACAAGCGTGCTATAATAATTGACCATGTAGGAAATTATGCCCGTTTCGGACTGCCTGATGCCGACCGTGAATGGAGTTTGCAGGGACGACCAAAATCAGAAAAAAGCAGGACTGAAAATGAAGTTAAAGTATTACAATGCCCTGAATGCTTTTATACTTTTGAGCCACCTGACAATGATGAAAAAATATGTCCGTGCTGTAACTATGTGTTTCCTAAAAAATCACGTAATATAGAGGAAAAACAAGATACCGAACTTAAAAAGATTACAAGTTTTTTACTTGATTTCAGTACACCTGATGACTGTAAAAATATGCACGATTTGCAGGCTTATGCAAAGAAAAGAGGTTATAAATCAGGTTGGATATATTATCAGGCAAAGGAGCGTGGCTGGCTGTGACAGAAGAACACAGGATACAAAATGAAATCCGTCTCGCACTTGCTGATACCTGCATGATATTTCGTGTAAATGTCTTTGCAGGGCGAACAATCGACAGACGATACATTACAAGCGGTGTTCCGAAAGGATTTGCCGATTTATTCGGATTCCGAAAATCTGACGGACGAGCAGTTTTTATTGAAGTGAAAACTCCAAATGGCAAACTGTCAGCAGAACAAGTAAAATTCCTTGAAACTATGCGAAATAATGGTGCTGTTGCAGGTGTTTGCAGAAGTGTTGAGGAAGCAATAAAATTAACAGGAGGAAAATAAAATGGGATTCAAGACAAATTATGATGATGTGCAGGATTACAGCCTTATTCCTGTCGGCGAATACGAGGTAATCATTCAGAAAATTGAGGAGCGCACCACTCAGAACGGTGCAACGGGACTTAATATGACACTTGTTATCCGAAACGATGTAGAGCAGAAATGCCAGAACCGCTGTATTTTTCACACTCTTTGGAAACGCCGTGAACCTACTCAGGCTGATATGCAGGTGCAGGGCTACGGATTCAATCAGATTATGCAGTTAGCAAAGGCGGCGGGGCTTACTGACGGCAAGGAATATGAGAATGTCTATGAACTTTGCGGAGACCTTGTGAATCGTGTTATCCGTGTGAAAGTGGTACACGAGGAGTACAACGGCAAGACCAATGAACGTGTACATTACATCAATGCAAGCCAGTTCCCTGACTGCAATCATAAATTTAAGGAGACTGTCAGTGCTGATACTGTTGCTCCGAAAAAGCAGGAACAGTTTGCAGGCACAAGCATGAATGTCAGCGGTCAGGATTTTGAAGAAATTATCGGTGATGATGACTTGCCATTCTGATTGCAACTAAAAAAATAAACTCCTGCTGATTAACAGCAAGAGTTTATGTGAAGAATTTAACATTTGCATTTTGGGCAAGTTTTTTTAATTGACCTTTTGATAATTCGGCTTGTGTATCACTTCTATGTATTTCACAATGGAATGGATTATCTTCTAAAGGTTCTTCTTTAACTAAAGCATTAGCATCGCAACAATCTTTAAAAGAAACATCTGCAACGGCACAAATACTGGCTTTTGTCTGATAAAATCTAACATATAGCTGATTTCGTACTTCTTCGCAATTTCGGTCGGCTTGTCTGTCAACAGAACAACCTCTTTGGTCTTTAAAAGCAGCAGATGATATTGTTTTTTCCCCATTCTCATTTATTTTTACAAATGTTGGCTGGTCAGGAATTCTTCTGAAAAATCTTTCAACATCTTTAAATTTAGCCATAAAATTCAACCACCATTTTTCTCATTTCTGCCACATTGACTTCACATTCAGTTTCTTTATCTGATATTATCTGAAATGCGA
>CAMWKY010000144.1 GCA_947174965.1 uncultured Ruminococcus sp.
GTATAATATAATCAGAACAACGGAGATGAAACAAAATCAACAAAAATCAACAATGCTCCGTATATATTCAAGCCAGATTCAGAAAGGAAGAATATTTATGAAACTTTCAAAAAGAAGAAACTATTTAAAAAGAACACTTGCCTTTATATCGGCATTATCAATAATAGGAAGTTTTTCACAGACATTCAACGCATTCACTTCACTTGCTGAAGAAACAGGTGTAGAACAGCCATCAGATAGCATTTCAACAGAAATTTCCAACGCAACCTACAGCAGAATCAGGGTTGATGTTTCAAATCAGTGCGATTTTACAGATACAACAAACTGCGAAGTGAAGATATACAGATATACCGAAAACGGAACATATGATATAAAGCTTGATACTCTTACACTTGATGGAAAATACGGCACTAATCCGTCGGGAGTTGTTGAAACTGAGCATCTTGCAAATGGCGACTATTATGTTGAAGTCCGTGCAAAAGGCTTTAAGACATTCAGTCAGAATTTTAAAGTAGAAGAAAACATGGTGTATACAGTAAAGGTTACACTAGGTTTCCACCGTGACTATATCTATGCAGATGTTTTTCAGACAGACAGCGAAGGCAACATTGAGTATAATGAAGACGGCGGCAAAAAAATCAAAACAGCCTATGTTCTCAATCACCCTGGCGTGCTGAAAATCGGTGACGTAAACGGTGACGGCAACATCAATGCAAGAGACGGTGAACTTCTTCTTGAGGCAGTTGAATCTTCTATAAGAAACGGCGGCGAAATCGATGTCACTCTCAAGTCCGACGAAGTTCTCATCAGCGACATTAACCACGACGGCAAAACAAGTCTTGCAGACGTAACAGCGTTCACAAAGAATTATCTTGATGCTTCCGACTGGAGTACAAAGGCTTGCATAGTATCAGAAATATCTTCGGAATATCTGGCACATATCGCTGAAAATGTAGAAACAAAAATATCTGAAGATGTCAAAGTTCAACAGGAGGCATCTTTTGCAGAACTTCTTAACAACAGCAGTGACGATTCCAAAGAAGAAACAAAACTGGCTCTTGCACCAGCAAATGGCAAAGATATTGGAACTGAAAACCCCGTAGAAATTGCGTGGGCAATCGGAGATAGTGTGGAAATGAAAACCTTTAATCTTGATACAAATGCAACCGTAGGAGAGATTATAGTTGAAACAGATGACGGCACAGACAGCAAAAAATCTAAACCTTTCGAAAAAACAGCTACAGGAACAACAGAGGGTGAAGAAGTTGAAGACGACAGTGAGTTTAATCTGACGAACCCTGAAGCTCTAAATATTCAGTCCAAAGCTGAAGATGAGGAATATGCAGGAAACGTTATCGTAGTTCCGTTCGGCAGCGGACTGGCTTACAGCGAAAGCGAAGCAACAGCAAAAAGTGATGAAAACGGTATTTCAGTTGACTTCGGCGAAAAAATTGCTGTCAAGAAAATCACAATCAAAATTACAAAGGTAAAAAATACAAATCTTGCTGAAATTGCAAAGGTTGAAATTCTCAACGGACTTGAAGAAAAAATGGAAGAACCACCAATATCATATCCTGTAAACGTGGAAGTCCATCAGGTATATGCTCAGGATATATATGCAGCAATTGAAGCAACATGGAAAATGGAAGAAATAAGCGGTATAACAGGATATGAGTTTGAAGTATCCACAAGCTCCGCAACAAAAGCTGACGGCAGTTTCGTTTCAGTTATTCCAAAACTTACTCAAAGCAACGCTCCGGGTGTAGACAACTGCAAGTTTAAGCTTGAATCAGAACACGGCAACTTCAAGCTGATTAAGACAAACACAACCTACTACGTTCATGTTCGTGCCGTAGGTGACAACGGTTACAAGAGTGCATGGTCTGATTCCGCAAAAGTTACCACAAAATCGCACTCCAGACCTGAAAAGCCTGACTATGTAAAAGCTGTCGGCGGATTCAAGAGTATAGCAGTTTCATGGGGCGGTGACAAGACAAATTCAACTCAGTCATATGAGGTATACTATAGGAGAGAAGGCTCAAACGACGCATATGAGTGCGCAACTGTCAGCGGACAGTCATACACAATTACGAAATACAAGAACAATCCGCTTGACGATAAAACAGAATACGAAGTATATGTAGTTGCTAAGAATAAATACTGCGACAATAACGGTAACTGGCAAACTGGCACAAGCCCGAATTCAGACATCAAAATCGGTGAAACAACCATAGAGGTTACACCGACACTTCCGAAGTACAAAGCTATCAATAACGACACAAACGGAGATGCAAGCACTCATATCGTTTCAGCTACAAGAAGCGTAGGAAGTGTACATGGCAACGCAAAGGATAATGACGAAGAAAACACAGCATGGGCTGTTGTTGACGGTGACGGCAGTACATATTACAGATTAGATGCAAGCAGCGATAAGAATGGTATCACAATTACATTTGATGATGCGTATGAAATCGGCTCAATCGGCATTACAAGCCTGTTCGACAAAACAAACTTCAACAGCAACACAGTACAAATCTGGTATGATGATGCTAACGGCACAGAAAAGACAGTTTCCGCAAACAATATCTCCACAAAAGAAGAAACAGATAACAACAAGAAGAAATATCGCATAATGGAACTTCCGGCATCAATGCAGGGCAAGAAAATCAAGAAAATCAGAGTTGCTTTCAATGCTTCGTCAACAAACGGACCAATCGCAATCTCAGAATTGTGCTTCTATGCTCCAGATACACTGAAAAAGGAAATTATGGAACTCTTTGCAGACGACCTTCAGCTTGACATCAGAGCAGATGTAACTCAGGATGACATTGAATACTATCGTTATGAAGTAAAATATGTAGCAGACCCTATATCAGGCGAAAAACACACAAACGGAACATATCTGCTTACAGTTCTTGATACAGTTGAAAGCATTCTCCAGAACAAAGCTACAAGCAGAATCATGGCTATCCGCAGCGATATTACTACAGCTGACAATGCTGCACGTAACTTCAGCGGACTGAACGCATGGCAGCCTATCGGTGCTGTAGCAGGCAAGAACACAGAAATTATAGTTTATGTAGGTTGCCGTACAGACAGGGGTGAACTGAAAAAAGAATATATCAGAAATATTCCGTCAGAGCTGACCCTTGTTCAGACACAGTATAACTCCGAATCAGATGCAGTTCAAATAAAGCGTCAGAGACTTGAGTATGGCGAAAACAGAATTCAGCTTACTAACGGTGCTACTTTGGGAGATGCTGAATCAGGTGGTTCACTGTATATTGAGTATTGCGGTGCAAAAAATTCCACCGACCATAACTTTATACGTGTATCAGGTGCTAATTTGATTCCTATGCTTGATATTTTCGGTGTGACTGACATAAACGAACGCTATGCAAAGGCAGCAGAATATATCAGAGAACTTGACGAATACGTTAAAAATATTGAGAATCTGCACAACGAACTTCACAAGGGTGCAACATACAAAAACAGCAAGAACACCTGCCTCGACCGTGACTACAAAAAAGAGACTTGTATTTTAGGTGCTACAGAAATTCTTGATGACAGAATGATGTATTCACTTCCTGCAACTCAGATACACGCAGGTCTTGGAGATGGTTCTGTTGAGGAAAGAGCAGTAAGACTTATCACATCAATGGACGCAATGGAAAATATGGTTGATTTCTTCTATCAGCACAAGGGAATCAGCCCGAACGCTACAGATGCTAAAAACCGCACTCCATATCAGCATCTCAATATCCGCTATCAGAGAATGTTCGCAAATGCATTTATGTATGCAGCTGGCAACCATATCGGTATCCAGTACGGCTCAGCTTCAGGAATGGCAAACTGCAAAGGTGTGAAATCAGATGCAAACGGCAAGTATGTAAGCGGAAGTTACTTCGGCTGGGGTATCGCTCACGAAATCGGTCACTGTCTGAATGACTCAAACTATGCAGATGCTGAAATCACAAACAATTACTTCTCACTTCTCGCACAGGCTCAGGACAAAAACAGCACATCAAGACTTAATTACAACAATGTGTTCGCAAAAGTAACTTCAGGCACAAAGGGCAAGGCAAATCAGGCAACACAGCTCGGTCTTTACTGGCAGCTTCACCTTGCTTATGATAATGATTACAACTACAAAACATACAGCACAGAAAAAGAAATATTCGATAACCTTTTCTATGCAAGAATGGACACATATTCAAGAAATCCTTCAAAAGCTCCGGGAAATCTTTCACTCAGCGGCAACAGCGACCAGAAACTTATGCGCCTTGCTTGTGCAGCAGCTGAAAAGAACGTTCTTGAATTTTTCGAACGCTGGGGCAAAACTCCTGATGCAGTTACAATTGCATACGCATCAAATTTCGGAAAAGAAAAAAGAGCTATCATGTATGCAAACGAAGATTCACGTGTATATGCAATGACACATGAAAGCCCGCTTGTAGATGAAAACGGCAATGCAGTTGCAGCAATAGACAATGTCAAGGTAAACACCGGTACAGGAAGCAATGCAAACAAGGTTACACTCAAAATTGACGTTTCCAATAAGATAAAGGCAGATGCAGTTCTCGGCTATGAAATCGTACGCTGCACTATCTCAAACGGTGATGTCACAAAAACTCCTATAGCATTTTCAAAAGAACCAACTTTCACAGATACAGTCACATCATACAACAACCGTACAGTATCATATGAAGTTGTACTTGTTGACCAGCATCTCAACCGTTCCGAAACATTCGTTACAGAGATGATAAAGGTTCACCATGACGGCAGTCTCAACAAGTCAAACTGGAGCATCAGCTCAAATAATCTTGAAGCACCAAATCTTGAAGACAACGACAGCATTTCATGCAAACCTGTTGCAATCAATTCTTCTGTATGGGCTATTGATGATAACTTCGATACAGTTTACTCTCCAAATGTAACTGGCAATACAGCAGAAATCATCATGGACTTCAACCAGTCTCTCGTAGTAACAGGACTTAAGTATACAGCAGGTGATGCAGAAAAATCTATAGGCAAATACACAATTTTTGTAAAGAACAACGGAGAAATTGAGTCAGATGAGGAATGGGTAAAAGTAGCAGACGGTACATTTAACGGAAGCGATACTGTTTACTTCTCCAACTCAGAAGCTAAGTACATCAGCACATACGACACAACAGCAGTAAAACTTCAGATTAACAATCAGAAAGGCAAAACTCTCTCAATTGCTGAACTTGATGTTCTCGGTGTAACAGGCGACAACGTTGACTTCCTTAAGACAGGCGAATCAGTAGAAGCAGCATTCGGATTCCTTGCTGAAGATTACAAATACGGCGACAATGATTCAAACTATATTCCTGCTGGTTCTCTCGTATTCACAGGTTCTTACAAGGGTCACCCACTCTATAACGTAGTTCTTCTCTATGATGAGGAAGGTTATCTTGTAGGTAGAAGAGAAGATACAGATGAAAACAAGTTGTCCTCTGCTGACATTAAAGATGCAGACCTCCTTCTTGCAGAAATGGACAACGAAGCAGAAGCACATCAAACAATTCTTGCAGATATTCCGAACGCTTCATTGATAACAAACGTATCAGAGGGAACATGGGTTTACTGGATTGAACCAGACGACGTTGAAAAAATGGTATGGCCTGAAAAGGTTCGTGTTGAACTCTACAGAGTAAACGATGCTATAACAAATGAAGGTCAGCGTATGGTCAGCGACTCATTGTTTGAAAAACTTGCAGACAAAGATGAACTTGGTAAAATCACACTCGGCGGCGGAAAAAAGTTCAGTTCTGAAAAGACTACAGAAAATGCTTCCAGAACCGACAACGAATAAAAGAATATAATCATAACCAACACAGACTCTGTTTATTGCAGGGTCTGTTGTTTTTTCAGAAAGTCTGATGCGGAAGTGTGAATTTCTGGAAAATTTCCGGAAAATGATAGTTTTTTCTGAAAATACCATAAAAAAAAAGCGAAAA
>CAMWKY010000145.1 GCA_947174965.1 uncultured Ruminococcus sp.
ATATAATATATACACAGCGAAAGCAAAATTCAAGGAAAGGAATTGATAAAATGAGTAAAATTATTGCTGTATCAAATCAGAAGGGAGGAGTGAGCAAAACTACAGTTTCCTACAATCTTGGAGCTTGTATGGCTTTGAATCACGGAAAAAGAGTTCTTCTTATCGATGCTGACCCACAGGCAAATCTCTCCAAATATCTTGGCTACGAACCTGACAGAAGTCCGACTATGACACAGCTTGTTATGACTGCCTGCATGAATGGTGCAATTTCAAGTGAAATCACTGAATCGGCTGTCCGTCACTGCGAAAAAGCAAATGTGGATTATATCCCGTCTGACCTCAATCTTGCAAGCTGTGAAATCCTCATGACATCGGCACTTTCGAGGGAAACAGTCCTGAAAAGAATACTGTCAGAAAACGTCACAGACGGCTATGATTTCGTAATTATCGACTGTCTGCCCTCGCTTGGAACAATGCTGATTAACGCCCTCACCTCTGCCGACAAAGTGCTGATTCCAGTACAGACACAGGAGTTTTCAATGGACGGTTTACAGGCTCTTGAATCGCTCATTCAGCAGATTAAAACCACGATAAATCCGAAGTTGGAACTGCTCGGAATCCTGCCGACAATGGTTGACCGCACAAAAATAAGCAAATACTGCATTGAAATTCTGCACGAAAAATACGGTGGAATCCTGTTCAGAACGTCAATCAGCAGAGCAATTGAGGCGGCAAACAGTGCGAAAAATAAAATTCCTCTTTGTTTATCAACGGGCAAACTTAGTGCAGAATATGAAAATCTCACACAGGAGGTAATTGAAAGATGCTAAAAACTCCCGAAATGGCTATGAACCGCAAAAAATCTGTCACTACAAAATGCTACGGAGAAGTCAAAAAGTGGGACGACAGAGAGCAAGCCAAAGACTTTTTTCTTGAGGCTATGATGAACAGCGAGGGGGCTGAACACGAGCGTTATTCCGCTGTTTACATTCAGCTAATAAACGGCTTGCCGTACTGTACGGACTGCGAGGAGGACGAAAAATGAATACACCACAGTTTGATTTAGGTACATTTCTCTCCACTCCTACTGCAATGCAGAACGCAGTCAGACAGATACCATGTGAAATGCTCCGTCCGTACCATAATCACCGATTTGCACTTTACACAGGTGAACGTCTTGACGATATGGTAAACAGCATCAAAGAAAACGGCGTACTCAGTCCGATTGTTGTTCAGCCGTGCGAAAACGGTTATGAAATTCTCATCGGTCACAACCGCTGGAATGCCTCACAAATAGCAGGAATCACCACAATTCCTGCTATCATCAAGGAGGGACTTTCCGAGCAAGAGGCAGAAATGTATGTCATTGAATCCAACCTTATACAGCGTGGATTTGACAATCTCAAAATCAGCGAACAGGCAAGCGTTATCTCACTCAGGCACAGCGAAATGTTTTCACAAGGCAAGCGAAATGATATTATCCATGAACTTCAAATGCTTGAAAATCCTGAAAAAATAACTTCGTCTCAAATTGAGACGAAGTTGCAGAGTGGCGACAGTAAGCAGAATATCGCCGAAAATTACGAAATGAGCCGTGCAAGTGTTGCAAGACTTCTGCGTATTGACAAACTTATTTTTGAATTAAAATGGTTTGTTGATGATGGAAAAATAGCAGTTAATGCAGGTGTACAATTATCGTATCTTTCAGAAGAAACACAGCTTGAAATTGCTGATTTATCGGGAGATTACGCAATTGACATGAAAAAGTCAAAACTTCTCAGAGAATCGGCAGACGAAAACGGAAATGTGAAAAATTCCGACATAATCAGAATACTTGATAACAAGAAAGTTATAATCGAAAAAAGTAAATCTGTGAAAATCAGCAGTGACACTTTCAGCCGATATTTTGAGCTGTCCGCAAAACCTAAACAGGTCGCCGAAACTGTTGAAAATGCACTTGAAATGTACTTTGCAATTCAGACATAAAAATATTGTCTATATTTTCACAGGTGCTTGAATAAACAATAAAATTGCTTTACAAACTGGAGTTTATTGCAATATATTCTCGCTTTAACGTTTTTCTTTTGTTTTAGCAGACAAGTTTGACATTTATTGAATTTCCTCTAAACTCGAATAGTCGGTAAGCTGTTCAAATATATCTTTGTCAACAGTTCGTTTGACGTACTCTGCCAAAGTTGCATTGCTTATGTCATGGTCGCACATGAACATAATGAAATCATCTGTCTGGTCAAGTCCAAGGTCATCATTTTTAAGACGCAGTATGCAATTGACAATGATTTCCTCCAATATATTCATTAGTTTATCTCCAAGTCCCACAAAAAACACACCATCTTTATAAAACGCTCCATCATAACAGTGCAAAAGTTCCGTTTGCGTGTCACCTTTGAGAAATTCGCCATTATATTCAAAAGTATCGGCAGGTCTAATCGCATTTCCATAGTAAACAGCATCTACCACCTGACAGTATCCACTGTTGAAAAAATGCATTATCTCACCCTCTACTTTCCAATCTATCCGACCAAAATCTCCAACTGAATATTTATAGCCGAAAAGTCCTTTCTTGCCATAGGGCTGGCACATATATGCATACTTGTCATAATCGGCTAAACGATTCTTATAATCTCTCTCATTCGCATATCTGAGACAAAGATTAAAATTACCTAAATCACAATCGAAAACAAATGCATAAATGTTTTTGTTATTTTTGGACTTTGCAAAATTTGCTATTTCTTTTTTGAAAGACTGATACATTAGTTCTTCTATATCTTCGATTTTTATAATATTCACAATCATCTATCTCTTTCCTTTAAATTTCGATTTGTCGGGCAGACAACCACTCTTAACATAACCTAATTATACCACAAACGCAAGCGGAATACAAGCGTTTTTTGAAAGAATTTTTCTTATAAAAAATTATCACCGACGAGGCTCATCACGCTGTCGCCGAAACGTACCGACAACATAAAATTAGGTGCGATTTACAGCAAAATTATTTTTCAGAGTGACTTGAAATGGGGCATCAAAAATGGCTATTTATCGGACATTCGCTGTATGACGGTTGACATTGGCTACGATTTGAGTGACATTCACAAACAGCATAATGACCTGAATATCAGCGAACTTTCCAATGCTGTTGATACTCCGGTGCAGAATATGGCGGTTGCTGAGGCTTACAAAAATTATGCTGTCGGTCAGACTTTGATTTTCGCAACAACCGTAAAACACGCCGAAAATATCGCAGAATTAATTGACGGAGCGGTTGTTGTTTCGGCGGAAACTCCAAACAGAAATGAAATTATTCAGAAATTTACAAACCGTGAAATTCCGTGCATCGTGAATTGCATGGTTTTTACGGAGGGCACGGATATGCCGTTGATTGAAACTGTAATTATCGCACGTCCGACGAGAAATGCAAGTCTTTATACGCAAATGGTCGGAAGAGGTTTAAGGCTGTATGACGGCAAAAAATCACTTCTGCTGATTGACTGCGTGGGTGTTACTGGAAAACTTGACATCTGCACTGCTCCCGATTTGTTCGGTATTGATAAAATCCCGAAAAGCATAAAAAAGGAAAAAATCAATGGAAAACTTCTCACGGAAATTGAAGAAATTATCAACGAGGAATCTGCAAAAATGCCCGACTGGAAAATAAATGCACAGTTAGTACAGATTTTTGAAACCAACGGAAAATATGATACTCACGGAATTAATTTTGTCATGCTGCCAAATGGTGACATGACCTGTTCTGTTGGCGATGGACAGATTTTCAAGATTTTTGCGGAGGATATGGCAGGAAACAGCAGTGCCGTTCTGACTTATAAAAGTACGGTTTTTCGGGAAATTCCGACTGCTCCGATGCAGGAAATTCTTGATGAAATCTATCAGATTTTAGTCTGCGATTATCAGGAAAGCATTTATTTGTGGGACATCAAAAAAGTGCAGAAATGGGGTTCGTATCCTGCGACAGACTCCCAAAAAAATATGATTTGCAGAAAAATGAAAAAAAGTGACCTCAAAAATATTGACATCGAAAATCTGACAAAATACGAGGCAAGCGTTCTGATTGGACAGATTTTCGGATAGGAGTTTTTATGAAAAAATTGATTTTATCAATCGCAATAATGGCTGTATTTCTTGCTTTTCCGAATGTTGCACACGCTGTTGAAATGCTTGAAAAAGACTACATAAAAGCTGAAATATGGGAAGAAATATGGCTTGGCAAAAGCGATAACGGAACTGAATTTCCTGAATCTTCATATAAGCATCATCTTCTTGAAAAATGGGTTGATGAAAATTATGGTGATGATGATTACGACTGGACTGCTATTGGCGAACTGAAATATTCATACAAAAATTACTACAAAAATCTGACGGAAAACTGGAATTTCAATGACAACAACAGCATCTGGACTATCGAAACCGATAACAATTTTTATAGATTTCAGCTTGTCAATAATCAGTGGAATATGCTTGACGAAAATGGTTCTGTTGTTGATACTTTTCCGATTTTCAGCACTATTGAAGAAGAAAAAGCTGAACGTCCGATTGATGATAATGGCAACGATTCACCAAGAGTTATTGGTAACATAACACGCACAGAAACGTCCTCTGACAGCCCTGTTGATTCTGGTAATGAATTTACCAGTGTAACTATTGAAAACGCTTTGGAGCGTTCAGAGAGCAGTCCTGTACCGTTTTTTTAGGAGCTTTGACAGTAGTCGGAATCGGAACTGTTTTCATGCTGTACAGAAAGAAAAAGTGAGGTATTTTTATGATTTTTAAAAGCGAAAAATGGGAACTCGATACAGAAAAAATTACTGTCAGAAATATTTCAGACGGCAAAATTTATGAGTTTTACACCGACCATATCCGCTATCATTTGCATCACTCTGAGGAATATTTTCCCGAACGTTTAAAGAAACTTGTTGACAATGGAGAAATCCTTACATATCTTGAAGAACTTGAAATCAAGGTCACGGACGCACTCAATTCACAGACTGAAATTTATATGAACGACAGCAAGGAATATCAGACAGCACTTGATTCAGGCAATCTCGTGGAAGTCGGAAAAATCGGCAATATGCTCCGTGAAAAAGCAAAAGAAAGTGTTTATATTACTATGGTTTATGTATAAGGCTTAGATTTCATGTAAAAGTCGGTTGCATATTCATGTTTGAAATGTGTGACCGACTATTTTTAGGTATGTATTTATATGTTTTATATGGATATTATTCAAAAATCAATAATGATGAAGTTGCAAGAATTTTTTGAAACAAATGCTAAGCTCTGATGCAAGTGCGAGATGTTACAGCATTACTGAATATTCTAAATTCAACAACCTAAACGTTTTAAGTTATTTGACTCATCTGCAGACTGAGATTCCCAAACTTAACGATGAACCGGATTCAGCTCAGCTGGATCACTTTATGTCCTGGTCTGGGTCTATCCCTGATTACTACAAATAACTTTAATACCGCAGTTTTCATACTGCGGCATTTTTGTCTAATTTAGTCTATGGAGTTGATTGACGTACATCAGACAGTATGCTTGGTTATTGAGCAGATACTATTTTTCTTCTGATTTCTTATTCAATTTGCGTGTAAACATAAAATACTCCGTTTCGTTTTTTAAACTGAACGGAGTTTATAGTGAGAGTATAACAATTTTGTCGCGCTCCTACTTAATTATCATCTAGTATATCAGCAACTTTTAATTCCTTCTGAATTTACTTCCCTATCTGTTAATACTGTTTATATAAACATCTTTATAAATTAATTGTAACATTACTTACAACTGCACAACCGATTTTATATTATATAATATAAACAAGATAAAACAGATACCACAAACACAACAAAATATTGTATTTCCATTGTATTTGAAAACATAACATGCATTACTTCTCTCAACATACACAGATTAATTTTAAATTCGTTTCGTTTCACATTCTTACAGG
>CAMWKY010000146.1 GCA_947174965.1 uncultured Ruminococcus sp.
TTTTGTGATATTATAGTTGCACGATTAAATTTATGGAGGTTTTTATTATGAAACTCAAAAAAATCATTTCCGCCCTCACTGCTTCTGCTGTCGTTGCTGCTGCGCTCCCTGTTTATGCAGGTCTTTCAGCTTTTGCAGAGGATACAGACGAAACAGGCAATACCATGTTCACCGCTATTGAAATTTCACCTGATGCAACTTTTTCAGACGAAATCACACAAAATGACGAGGACTGGTATAAGTTTACCCTTCCTACAGCAGGTAAATTAAATCTGATGTTTTCTATTAATGGTAATGGCACAGTAAATTTTTTAATGATGGACGGAACAGAAGATAATAACCAACTTACAAGTATCAGCAATCGCTCCGGAATACAAAGATATACATATTATCTTACTGCTGGTGATTATTATATTAAATTCTCTCCTTATATACTTACTTCTGATTATGAAGCTAAATTATCTTTCACTCCTTACGAATCAACATTTGACGGTGCAAACAACAACAGTATAACAAAGGCTTCTGAAATCGAACTCGAAAAAAATTACTCCTCATTTATTGTAACTGCTGATTCCAAAGACTACTACACTTTCAATCTTGACAAAGATGATGATATTGCACTCAACTTTGAGGGTGACATTGGTGCAATTGACTGGACTCTCTATAACAACAAGAACGAGGAAATCCTCAATGGTACTTATAAAAGAGATGCTGACGTAAGCGATTTGATTACCAAAAACAATTACGTTTCACTCAAATCAGGCAAATATACTCTTGCTTTCATGCAATCTGTCGAATCCACTTTTCCTGATACAACATATTATTATGGCTCATACAATTTCAGTCTTTCAGAATATGTAGACTTTGATGCAAACGGAATTTCTATCGGCGATTTCAACAACGACGGCATGATTGATGCAAGTGATGCTTCTGTACTTCTTGAATATTACTCCTACCTTTCAACAGGCGGTGAGGAAAAAGACATGAGAAAGTGGCTTGAATCACAAGAATAATAAAAAATATCATCTTCAGATTTGATTTTCTGAAGATGATTTTTTTTAGTGTATTGCCTTGACTGGACAGGCAGATTTGCAAGTACCGCAGTTTGTGCATTTTTCGTAGTTGATTGATGCGTGATTATTTTCGACTTTTATTGCACCCTCTGGACATTTCTTTTCACATATCTTACAGCCGATACAGCCATTGGAGCAGGCAAGCTTTGTTGCTTTTCCGTTTGCACCTGACGAACACAGAACATCAATAACATTTGATTTCGGCTTTATTGTAATAATTTTATTCGGACAAGCATTTACACATTGTCCGCAAGCCTGACAGAGTGCAGGATTTATTTTTGCAAGATTATTCTGTATACTTATCGCATTGTATTCGCACACAGCCATGCAGTCGCCAAGACCGATACAGCCGTATTTACAGTCACCGTTTCCACCATAGAATCTCTTGACAGCCTTGCACGACTGAACACCGTCAAAATCGAATTGAGTTTTTGTTACATTGCAGTCACCGTTACAGCGGACTATTGCAGTCATGGGAATGACATCTGCCGCAGCTGTTCCGAGTATTTCAGCTATTTTGCCTGCTGAATCAGCTCCGCCCGGACGACATAAATTAGTCGGGGCATTGTTATGTACAATAGCATCAGCATAATCAGCACACCCAGCAAATCCGCAAGCTCCGCAGTTTGCCTGCGGAAGTGCTTCGCCTATTTTCTCCACACGTTCATCAACTTCAACATAAAATATCTTTGATGCAGCAGTAAGCAGGATTCCTGCCAGTATACCACATACACCAAGAATTACAGCAGGTATAATATATGTCATGGCGAAACCTCCTTAACTGAAAAGACCTGAAAATCCCATGAAACTTACTGAAACGATTGATGCCGCAATAAGTGTTGCAGGAACACCCTTGAAAGTTTCTGGAATATCAGCGTATTCAAGTTTTTTTCTTACACCTGAAAAAATCACAAGTGAAAGCATGAATCCAAGACCACCGCCAAGTGCATTTACGATTGACTGTAAAAATGTATAGTTGTTGTCGATATTGAGTACAGTTACACCAAGTACAGCGCAGTTTGTCGTGATAAGCGGAAGATACACACCAAGCGACTTGTAAAGTGGTGGGAGCATTTTTTTCATGGCAGTTTCAACAAGCTGTACAAAAAGTGCAATTACAAGAATAAATACAACCGTATCGAAATATTCCAGACCGTTCGGCACAAGTATTCCGTGATGTATCGGATATGTTACAGCAGTAGCACAAATCATTACAAATGTTACAGCAATACCCATTCCCGTTGCACTGTCAAGCTTTTTGGAAACGCCGAGAAACGGACATATTCCCATAAATTTTGAAAGTACAAAGTTATCTGTAAGCATAGCTGAAAGCAGAATTATACCTAAAGTTTTCATTTGTCGCCCTCCTTATCGCATTTATCAGACATGGGACAATTTTCACAGTTACCGCACTCAATTTCCTGCGGTGGTTTTTTATTTGCAAGCTTATTCACAATTGCAATTATCACACCAAGAGTAAAGAATCCACCTGCGGGCATAATAAACAACAGCATAGGATTATCATGTATAACGGGAATATCCATTCCAAACCATTGACCTGCTCCGATAATTTCACGGACTGAACCCATAAGCAGTAATGCGATGGTAAAACCTGTTCCCATTCCTATAGCATCACACGCAGATGCAATGACATTGTTTTTACTTGCGAACATTTCCGCACGTCCGAATATAATGCAGTTGACTGTTATAAGCGTGAGATAAATTCCGAGACTGTCATATAATGACGGCACAAATCCTTCCAGCAAAAAGCCTATGAGAGTAACAAAGCTTGCGATTATTACAATAAATGCAGGTATGCGGACTTTATCGGGGATTACTTTTCTCAATGCCGATACAACTATATTTGAGCCAAGCAGTACAAATGTAGTTGCAAGTCCCATTCCGACACCGTTCATAGCCTGCGTTGTAACGGCAAGTGTCGGACACATTCCAAGAAGCATTACAAGTGTGGGATTTTCTTTTATAATGCCTTTTGTGACTTCTTTTCCAAGATTATTTGCCATTTAAAATCGCCTCCTTGTTTTCGGTATAGACTTTCAATGCTGTATCTATTGCGGATTTCATGCCTTTTGACGAAAAAGTCGCACCGCTTATTGCATCAAGTGGGACATCTGTCTGCGATTCACCGTAGAATTGCTGACGGAAGTCCTCATTGTCACGGACTTTCGAGCCAAGTCCGGGAGTTTCGCCCAGTGAGACAAACTCTATACCTGATATTCTGCCATTTTCGTCAATACCGATAAGAACGTTTATTCCGTCTTTGGAATATCCGTCGGCTATTACCTGAACAGCTGTTTTTCCGTCCGGAGTTACAGCAATTGCCTTTACTTTATCTTCTCCGAAATTACTTTCAAGCAAAGTGCTTTCAGTTTTACCAAAAAGTGACTCAACACCTGAATTGAATCGCAGTTGTTTCTGTTCGGCTATATTTTCTTTTGTGAGTTCATGTGCGAAAACAAGAAGCAGTGAAGCTATAACACATATAATAGTAAGTACAATTGAGGGCATTATGTTACTTTTCAACTTTTTCAGCCTCCTTTGCACCAAATACCTTTGTACGTGTAATCTGTTCAATATACGGAGTAAGCACATTCATAAGAAGTATTGAGAATGAAACACCTTCAGGGAATGAGCCGAAATGACGGATAACAAATGTAATAATTCCACAACCTAAACCAAACACAATTTTTCCCTTTGTGGAAATCGGTGTAGTTGCGTAGTCTGTAGCCATAAAAAATGCACCCAGAAACAAACCGCCTGAAAGTATCTGATATAATGGGTTATCTCCTGCAATGAATGAGAGAAGTGCAACTGTTCCTATAAATGAAACAGGAGCAGAAAGATTTATTATTTTTCTTGATGCAAGATATAATCCGCCTATGAGAAGTGCAAATGCGCTTGTTTCACCGATACAGCCACCGACATTTCCAAGAAACAAATCCATATATGACGGCAGATTATCGCCCGATACCGCAAGAGGTGTCGCACTTGCCACAGCATCAGGATTTCTCCAGTAAAAAGGGTCAACCCAGTTCGTCATTATAGACGGAAAACTTACCATAAGTACAATTCTTGCTGTTATTGCAGGATTTGCAAAGTTCTGTCCTAATCCGCCGAAAAGCTGTTTTACTACTACAATCGCAACAAAAGAGCCGATTATCGGAATCCAGAACGGTACAGTTGACGGAAGATTCATAGCAAGCAGAAGTCCTGTTACAACGGCTGACAAATCGCCTGTTGTGTTTTCACGTCTCATAAGTTTTCTACACAAAAATTCAAACAGAACACAGCTTGCAACAGATATGACCGCAACAATCAATGCAGGATAACCGAATATATAACAGCCGACAGCAAGTGCAGGCACAAGAGCCATACAGACATTAAACATTATATCTGATGTCTGCAAATAATTATCGTCATGCGGTGACGGCGAAACAATAAGTTTATTCATGCTTTTCTACCTCACTTTCTTGGAATCAGCATTTTTGCAAGCTGATTTGTTTCGGCAAGCTTACGGTTTGCAGGACATACATACGTACAGCTTCCGCAGTTCATGCACATAGTAACTTTCAGTGCTTTTAAATCGTCAATACTTTTAATCTTGTATGCCTTGTCAATCTCCGCAGGCATAAGACCAATCGGACACACATTTACACATCTTCCGCATCTTATACAAGCAGATGTTTTTCTGTCGTCGTAACTGCTGAACGCAAGCAGAGCATTTGTCGTCTTTGTTATGGGCATATTCAAATCGGGTACGCACATACCCATCATAACTCCGCCCATAATAACTTTTTTTACTGAATCAATATCAGTTTTGCAAAAATTGAGTATATCAATAATTGGAGTACCGACTACAGCACATACATTTTTCGGCTCACCTACTGCATTTCCGTCAACTGTTATTCGTCTTGTTGTAAGCGGTATGCCTGTTTGAGTGTACTTATATATAAATGAAGCTGTTGAAACGTTCATAACAATCACACCAACATCAGACGGCAGTTGTCCTTCTTTTACAATTCTGCCTGTTGTATTATAGATGATTACTTTTTCTGCACCCTGCGGATATTTTGACGGCAATGTCACAATATCAATACTATCATCATTTTTTGCCATATCCTCAAATTTTTTTATAGCCTCTGGTTTATTTGCCTCAACAGCAATTTTTTCGTTCTTTATATCAAGAACGGATTTTACAAGTCTCACACCGTTAAGCACAT
Source organism: uncultured Ruminococcus sp. (assembly GCA_947174965.1). Taxonomy (GTDB): domain Bacteria; phylum Bacillota; class Clostridia; order Oscillospirales; family Ruminococcaceae; genus Ruminococcus. The sequence goes on from CAMWKY010000146.1 coordinate 5,315, forward strand.
CATCTGTACATTCAAGCATTTCACGGTAGTCCGCTGTAATAAACGGCTCACATTCAGCAGCATTTATTACAAGCGTGTCAATCGGTGTTTTCGGATTAAGCTTTATGTGCGTCGGGAAACCTGCTCCGCCAAGTCCGCACACTCCTGATTCACGGACAGCCTTTATAAAACTTTCCTTGTCTGTAATTTTCGGCGGTTCTATCCCCTCATACATCTCCTGTTTTCCGTCCGTTTCAATCTCAACAGCCTTACATACAGCACCCATAGCTGTTTGGTAATCGCTGATTGCGGTAACTTTTCCAGATACACTTGAATGAACGGGAACGCTGAACGGTGCATCACTGTCGCCTATTTTCTGTCCGACTCTTACCATATCCCCGACTTTTACAAGCGGTGTACACGGTACGCCCATATTCATTGACATAGGCAGTTTAACTTTTGCAGGTACAGAAAGAACTATTGTTTCGCAGTTTTCCGTATTTTTGCGGTGATTCAGCTTTATACCTTTTAACTTTTTCATCAAAAAACTCCTTTCAGGTGACATCCTCCCCCGCCTAAAGAAGCGGGGACTTCCTCTTGCTAAAGCAAGCAGTCGGTTCTCGTTCGATAGCACCAATGTACTAA